>CAMLYN010000108.1 GCA_946491675.1 uncultured Mycoplasmatota bacterium
TCCTAGTACTATGAATCCTGGTACTACTCAAAGTAATCCTAGCACTATGAATCCTGGTACTACTCAAAGTAACCATAATATTAATAATTCACAACAAGAATTAAATCTAGTTAATCCATTAAATCCTGATGAAATAATAAAAAAAGAAGTATTAATAGAAAAAAAAGAGTCTGAAGAAAATAATGATGCGAATGATGGTATAGAAAATGAAAAAAAAGCAAAAAAGAAAAGACTAAATCCAATTTTATTAATTTTATTAATTGTTGTAATTGCTGCAATTGGCGTCATTGTATATTTTACATTCTTTAACAATTCAAAAACACCAGATACACCAAACAATCCACAGACTCCTGGTACACCAGATACACCAAACACACCACAAATAACATTAAATGATATTTTAAATAATTTCAATAATAATGAAAATATTAACCAACTAAGAGAAACAGCTGAAATAGTTGCCAATATTAATGATAATCAAATTGTTATTAATATAACAGCTAATGAGCAAACAACATCTTATGTATTCGCATTAGAAAATAGAGATCTTATTTTTGAAATAAATCCAAATGATTTAACTAGTAATATATTATTCTTAGTCATTTGTGATAATATTGGACAATTTCACGGACTAGAAATCAATGAAGTTTATAGTTATTTATCATCAATTGACTTGGCTACAACATCTGTTAATGGTATTACACTAACCCAATTAGAAAACGGTAATTATCAAGCAAAAATTAATATTGATACTAAAATTGATACATCAAGTCTAAATACTATGTACATTGAATTAAGCGATTTGGAAAGCTATCGTGAATTCTTTGAAGGATCTGGCACAGTTCAATTACCAAAAGGAAATCTAATGCTATATAAAGAAGGCGATGAAAATAAATCTACTATTTTAATTGCTGAAAAAGATAATTTAACTGAGTTAACATATAATAGTATCTTATCTATAATTGAATTACTATATCCTAACGACTTAGAAAATTTTAAAACTAGTTATCCAAATTTGGAAACAATTTCTTTTGATCGCTATACTATTACTATCGATCCAGAATTAACTGGAACATTAGAAACATTATATGGTCAATATAAAAATGAATATAAATTTGTTTTAATAGAAATTAATAAGAGTTTATAATAACTCTTATTTTTTTATAAAATAAATTTGTTAAAACCTTCATTTTATTTATATACCAATTTTTGTTAACTAACACCCTATTTTTTATTCAAAACTTAATTAGATTATAGTTCATTCACATATTAAACAAAAAAAATGATAAATAACAACTATTTATCATTAATTATTTTTTAAATATTCGTTGAATTTCTTAAACGCTTTAGTTTCTAAATCTGTTTTATCCAATTGTTCAAATAATTTTTTTTGATCTCGTGATAATTTATCAGGCATAACAACTTTTAAAATAACGTACATATCACCTTTACGATAACTATGAACATCTTCAATTCCTTTTCCTTTTAAACGTAATTTGTCGCCAGTATTACTACCAGGTTCAATCGTTAATTTTACTTTACCAGTTAAAGTTGGTATTTCTTTTTTACAACCTAAAACAGCCTCAGTAATAGTTAAAGGAACTTCTAGATATATATCATTACCATCTCGATCAAATAATTCATGACCACGAACACGATATTCTAAATACAAATCGCCATTACCAGCAGAACCATATTCGCCATATCCAGAAACTCTTTGTTGATTACCATTATCGACACCAGCTGGTATTTTTACCTCGATATCTTTATTTACACGAACTTTGCCAGTTCCTGAACATTTACTACAACTTCTTTTATAAGATTTGCCTTTACCAGAACATTTAGGACAAGTTGTTTTAGTCATGAATGAACCAAATAGAGTTCTTTGTTCAGCTGTTACAGTACCTGTTCCATGACAATTAGAACAAACTTCTTCATCAAAACCGCCTTTACCATGACAAGAATCACATTCCTCATAAGTATCAATATTAATTGTTTTTTTAGTACCAAAAGCAGCTTCCTCAAAACTTAAATCAACCCTCATAACACGGTCTCTTCCGCGGAACTTTCTATTACTGTTACCACCAAAGTTAAAACCAAAACTAGAGCCAAATAAATCACTAAAGATATCAGAAAAATCAAAGCCAGAAAAATCATATCCGCCACCAGTATTATTTTGAAATGCAGCATGGCCATATTGATCATATTGTTTTCTTTTATTTTCATCAGATAAAACAGCATAAGCTTCTTGACACTCCTTAAACTTTTCAGCAGCATTTTCTTCTTTTGAAACATCAGGGTGATATTTCTTTGCTAGCTTACGAAATGCCGATTTTATTTCATCTTGCGTAGCTGTTTTAGAAACACCTAATATTTCATAATAATCTTTTTTCATACTTCACCTTCTTTACATTAACTTTTTAAACTGTTCAATAAAATTATCAAACATTTTAATAGCACTTTCCACAACTTCTTTTTTTGTTACATCAATACCAGCTATTTTAAGTTCATTAATTGGATAATCACTACCACCGCTACTTAAAAATTTAAGATAATTTTCTAAAGCACCTTCTTTTTTATTTAATATTCCATCCACTATATAACATGCACAAGATAAACCAATTGCATATTTATAAACATAGAAATTGAAATAGAAATGTGGTATTCTTTCCCATTCATATTTGATTAAATCATCAACGACAACATTAGGTCCAAAATATTTCAAATTCAATTTATAATATTCATTACATAACAATTCATAAGTCAAAACCTCGCCTTTTTCTATTTTTTTATGCATATCTCTTTCGAATTCTGCAAACATAGTCTGGTGATATAAAGTTGCCTTAAACAAATCCATTAAATTACTTAAAATATATTTTTTTTCTTCTTTATCATTAGTATTATTTAATAAATAATAATTAAGTAATAATTCATTTACCGTTGAAGCAACTTCTGCTACAAAAATTGTATAATGTGAATATTGATAAGGATTATTTAAACAAGAATAATAAGTATGCATTGAATGACCTAATTCATGGGCTAAAGTAGAAACATCATTTAAAGTATTTTCATAATTCAACAAAACATAAGGTTTAGTATCATAAAAACCACTTGAATAAGCTCCACCTCTTTTGCCAACATTATTATAAACATCAATCCATCTTTCATTAAAGGCCTTTTTTAAATTATTAATATAATCTTCACCCAATATACTTAAAGCATCAATCACGATTTTTTTACCTTCCTCAAAAGGATATTCTTTAGTATTTTCTTTAACCAAATCGACATATTGATCATATAAATGAAATTCATCTAGTTTCAAAAAATCTTTTTTTAACTCGAAATATTTATAAATTGTATTTAAATTATCATTTATCGTATCGACTAAATTATTATATACTTTAGGACTTACATTATCACTAAACAAAGCAGCTTCTAAACTAGAATGATAATTTTTTAATTTAGCTAAAGTCGTAAGCATTTCGACATTGCCAGCAAAAGTTGAACTAACAGTATTTTTAAATTCGCCATATTTATTCAACAATTGTTCAAAAGCTTGTTTTCTTATATCACGATTTTTTGATTGCAAAAATACATAATAATTACTTTTTGTTAATTCCACTTCATGGCCATCTTCTAAAGTTATCATGCCAAACTTTATATCAGCATCAGTTAGCATTTCAAAAGTTTGTTCTGGATTGTCAAAAGTTTTACTTAATGATGACAAAATCTTTTCAGAATTATCATCTAAAATATGTTTTTTAAAACGATAAATATTTTCTAAAACAAATTCATATTCTTTTAGTTTAAGCTCTTGTCTATAAAACTCTTTAATTAAATCATAATCAACACTCATTAATTCTGAATTAGCATAAGCATCTAATTCTTCATATTTATTCATTAAATTTCTAATTTTACCTAACATTTCTTGATATTTAGAATTAGTTGTATCCTGCTCATGTTTAAGATTTGCATAATAATATAATTTATATATTTTTCTTTCTAATAGACAAGAAAGCTCTAAATAATCTAATAAATTTTTAGCGTTGCTTACTAATATTCCCTTAAATTGAGAAATTTGTTTAATTTCCTTACTCAATTTATTGAAATCATTTTTCCATACATTATCACTTTTATAAATATAACTTAAATCCCATGTATATTTTTCTTCTATTTCTTCGCGTTTTCGTTGTGATTTCCCCATAATTTCTCCTTTATACTAGAAAATTCTAGTTAATCTAGAACTTCCTTATTTTTCTTCAAATTCAGCATCTTGAACAT
>CAMLYN010000109.1 GCA_946491675.1 uncultured Mycoplasmatota bacterium
ATTTGCTAATAAATTAAGAAAATATGGTGTTGATGATAAATTAAGAGAATTAGGAGCTGTAGAAGGCGATTCTGTTAGAATCTTAGATTTAGAGTTTGAATATAAAGAATGATTAGATTTATTCATTCTTTTTTACTAAAAATATGGACTTTTTAATTATAAATGGTGTACAATAATAATAGGAGATGGTTAAATGAAATACTTTCTAGTTGGAATAAAAGGTACAGGAATGAGTGCCTTAGCACAAATTCTTGATGGTTTAGGTTATGAAGTAGAAGGAAGTGATAAGCCAGATCATTTCTTTACTGAAAAAGCGTTAATTGAAAAAGGAATTAAGGTATATGAATTTAATAAAGATAACATTAAAGAAGATATGATAATTATCCAAGGCAATGCTTTTAAAGATACTCATGAAGAGATAGTTAGAGCTAAAGAATTAGGATTAAAAATTTATTCATATCAAGATATGGTTGGTAAATTGACTAGAATGTTTAAAACAATTACAATTGCTGGGTGTCATGGTAAAACAACAACAACAGCAATGTTAAGTCATGTTTTAAAAAATATTACTGGTTGTAATTATTTAATTGGTGATGGAACTGGTGATGCTAGTAAAGATAATGAATACTTTGCTTTAGAAGCCTGTGAATATAAAAGACATTTCTTAAATTATACACCATATTATGCTATTATAACTAATATTGAATTAGATCATATTGATTATTATAAAGATATTGATGACGTTATATCTGCTTATCAAGAATATGCTAGATTAGCCGAAAAGATGGTTATTGCTTGTGGTGATGATCCTTATACTCATACATTAGAAGTAAATGTTCCAATTTTCTTTTATGGTTTAAATGAGGATAATGATATTATTGCTAAAGACGTTATTTATTCTAATGAAGGAACAAGTTTTGATGTATTTGTTGAAGAAAATTATTATGGTCACTTTGATTTGCCTTTATATGGTAAACATATGTTATTAAATGCTTTAGCAGTAATTGGTGTTTGTTATTATGAACGACTAGAAGCTAAAGATGTTGCTAAATATTTAAAAACATTTGAAGGTGCTAAAAGAAGATTTAAAGAAAAAGTAATTGGTGATATTGTAACAATCGATGACTATGCTCATCATCCAACTGAAGTAAAAGTAACAATTAAAGGTGCAAGACAAAAGTATCCTGATAAAGAAATTGTCGCTATTTTAAAAACACATACTTTATCCAGAACTAAAGAAATGGCTCAAGAATTTGCTGATGCTTTAAATCTGGCTGATAAAGCTTATGTTATGGATGTTGGTGTTGATCGAGAAGAAATAGGTTATGATGATGTAACTTGTCAGGTTATTATCGATAAGTTAAAAAATGGTGAATATATTAATTTAGATATGGTTGATAAACTGTTAAAGCACAAAAATGCAGTTATGATATTTATGAGTAGTAAAGATATTTATGTTTTACAAAATAAATATGAAGAATTATTAGAAAAAGAATCTCGTTAAAATTGAGATTCTTTTAATTGTCTGATTTTATCAGTATTTTTAAAATTTAATTTAGCAATATCTTTTAGTTTATCAAATCCATATTTATTTACAATTTTTAGTCCTAATTCATCAACCTTATCACTAGCACCTTTAATCAAAAAGACACCTAATTTTTCACCTAATTTATCAAATTCTTTTAAAAAGACAAATCGACTAATTAATGATGCACAAGCAACGGATAAGCATTTATCCTCAGCTTTAGTAATAAAAGTTATATTTTTAACATAATTAGTTTCTTTCAAATAATTATAATAAACATAAGGATTAGCAAATTGATCAACAACTGTATAATCAGCTTGATATTTATTTAGCATTTTACTTAATACTTTATTGTGTAATATTGCTTTGACTTTATTCATATTCATATCAGTATTGTAGTTTTCATTATATTCTTTATTGTTTAAAATAATACATTCATAAGGAATTTTATTAATTATTTTAGGAACAATTTCTAATATTTTATCATCAGTTAATTTTTTAGAATCTTTAACTCCTAATTCTTCTAAAAATGGAATATTTTCTTTAGCTACATAAGTGGCTGTTACAACAATTGGACCAAAATAATCACCAGTTCCAACTTCATCAGAACCAATAGTATTAGCATAATAAATTTTAGGATCAACTAATTCTTTAACTTTTTCTTTTTTCTTTTTATCATTGCTATTGGTCATTTCTACTTTTTTTGTTGGGTTTAAATGTCTTTCCATTTCTTTCCACATATTGGCATCAATATCAGCACTTCTTCCCTGAAACACAACTTTACCGGAATTATATAAAGTAACAACTGTATCAGCTTCATCAGCTTGAAAAATTGCATAATCAGGAGTTTTCGGCCTTTTTTTATCTTCAAAATATTCAATCATTTTTTGTTTTGTATTTTCACTAACTTTTAATGTAATTGTCATAAATTTCACCTATTTATATTTTACCACATTTATATTAATATGTACTATTTATAAATAGTTCAAATAATAATTGGAATACTGTTCCTTCGATTTGATTTTGAAGATTGGTTAAAATAGTAATTATATCATCTTCAGTTAATTGTTCTACTTCAACATAATTTTGAGGGTTATTTATATTAATATCAGTATTATTATATATAGTAGCATTATTTATAAGTTCAATGCTATAAGGATTAGTTTCATTACCAAAATAGAAAATAATATTTTGATCATATTTTATTTCATTTTCATTAATTATCTCATTGATTTGTTTAAAACTAATTCCTAAATAATCTTTAGCATTTGGTGTATTTATATTGAAGTCAATACTATTTTCGTCGATTTTAAAATTTAAATTTAAAACTTCTTCCTCTTTTTCAAAAAAGCTAATATCAGTTAATCCATCGATTGTCGTGCCTTTAATGGTATTATTATCATCTAAATAGATTTCTATATTTTCATTGTTATCATATAAAGTATAATTTAATATTATTTTTTCTTGGTAAACTATTTTAAAACCAAGGAAATTATCTTTTTTGTCAGTATAAATTGTAATAATTAAATTAGAATTTGCCTGTTCATTTCTAGTAGAGATAAAACTTTTATCCTCTTGAAGGGAATAAGTATAACCATTACTTTCAATAACTAATTCATCAACTTGATCACTGTAAGAAATTTTTATTATTTTCGCATTACCTAAAGCAATCATATTAGATACTTCATCAACTGTTACACCATCCGCGCATATATCAGGGGTTCCATTTAACTGATTTTCCATTGCTGATGTCGCACAATAAGTATTAATTCCACTATAGATCATACTAGCTTCAGTTCTACCAAGGTTTTCTGAAATATTACCAAAAGTAGTTTGTTTGCTTAAATTATCGATTATTTCTTCTTTTGATTTATTAGTAAATTTACTTAAAATTTCGATAAATTTATCGTCATTAATTAATTTTTCTTTAAATGTCTTAGTCATTAGTTCATTGCTTTCATAATCGATTAAATAATTATTGGCTATTGCATTTAATTTTGTGTCGTCAATTGTTATTTCTTCATTATTTTGTGTAAATTTTTTATCGACTAAAGAATCATTAAAATATTCTAAAACTTTATCAAATATATAAAAATATTCATCTTTTGAAATATTATAATTAATATTTTCAATAACTTCCGCATTTTCAATGATTTCAGATAATTTAATTGGCTTATCTAATAAATCGTTTGATTCAAAAAATATAGCATTGTCTATTATATATATCATTGCGTCAATAATTCTTTTGTTATTATTTGATAAAGATGTAATTATATTAAAATACTTGTTATTCTCATCATATTCCATGATTGCTTTTAATTTATAATCATTAAAAATAGATAATTCCTCAATGTCTGTATTAAAAGTTAAATTATTTTCAATTCTCGCTGTTTTAATTGTTGTTTCACTATTGACTTCTTCATTAAGAGTACTGACTTGTTCTCTTAAGTTATTAATTGCCACATTAAATATTTCTTTTGGTGATGTTTTTTGATTAAGTAAAATAATTAAAACAACTACAATAATTGCAATTATTACTGCTATAGCAATAATAATATATTTTAATGTGCCAGATTTTTTGTTATTCACCTCTTTTTTGACATTTGCATTTAAAAATTCTTCCATAAAATCACTCCTATCTTTAAATATCATAACATAACATAAAATTAAAGTAAATAAATTTTGCCTATTTTAAATATTTATAATCATTATATCTGCTTGATAAATGTTTTATGCTTGAAAA
>CAMLYN010000110.1 GCA_946491675.1 uncultured Mycoplasmatota bacterium
TTCTTTTATGCGAACTATTCCTCAGGGGGGAATAGTTCTTTTTTGTACCCCTTTATTCTAGTACAATCTCATTATAATATATTAAAAACATTTAAGTCAATATATTTTATTAATAGTAGTGTCAAAATGTGTCAATGAGAGCAAATTAAACTAAAATAATTTTGTTGGAATTCATTAACACCTTTTATAGATTGAATTGGGTTACTACAGAAAGCAAATCGACCTATATACCATAAATTTGTCAGTGAACTAATATCAACATTAACCAAGTTGTTTGAAGAAAATGCACCCTCCCCAATGTAAATAAGATCCAAATTATTTTTAAAGACAATATTAGATAAAGAAGTACGATAAAATCCACCAGATTCAATAAATATTAAATCTGTAGCCAAACTAAAATTTACACTGTTCAAATTTGAGTCTTGAAAAGATTCACTAGCAATACCAATAACAGGAATACTGCTTATTGATGATGGAATTACAACATCACCTTCACAAAAATAATCAGTTATTACCACACCATCTTTTATACGATAATTTGATATAACATTAGCAGTTATTAATTCTTCAAGTGAAACTTCACCCAAGAAAATTTCACTTTTCAACATATTAGTATTAGTGCACAATTCTTCAACATTGTAACTATCTGAAAAGAAAGAAATACAATTGTCATAATTTATATCAAATGATTCAGCAATTTCAATATTTTGATAATTAAAACAATCACTTTCTGTTGCTACTAAACAATTATCAGGATTTTCTTCATAACTATACTGATATTGATTATTACTATCATCCCATTTATACAAAATACAACCGATCATATCTTCGTTATTCCTAGGATCAATTATATCTTTATCTTCTAGTAAACCACTATTAATTAATGTTTGTAAATCTATTTTTTTAATATCATTAGAAGGAAAATCACTTTCACCTGTCACATATAGTTTTGCAGCTTCAAGAATACCTTCAACACTTCTTTGATAAGCTTGTTGCCTTGAACTAGTTAATAAATTATCAATTATTGGAAATGTTATTAAAGCAATCACTGCCAATATAATTAATACACCTAACAGTTCAATTAACGTAAAAGCTTTTTTCATGACTATTCAACCCTCTTATCTTAAAAATTTATTAAAATTACTTTAATTTTATTTTTTCTTTAGCTACTTCTTCTAATGCTCGACCAATCGGTTTTTTAGAAACATACTCATATTCTTTTAATTGATAATGTTTTGTTTCTTCAATTTCATGAGCTCTTTTTGCTACAACATTTACTAATAAATATTTTGAACCAACTTGATTAAGTAGCTTGTCAATAGATGGATAAATCATTTTAATCACCTTCCCTATATTTATAATAAACTAAAAATTATATATTTACAACAAATTCCTTAAAATTTGACATTATTTGACAATATCTCTTAATCCCTTTAATATTTCGACCATTGCCCAAGTATCTTGAAGACAATATTCAACTAATTTTTGATATTTATATTTATATTCATATTCTTGTTTATTCATAGTCTTAAATTTCGCATATGTCACTAATGCATCTACTCCATTAGCTATATCCATACCTTGATAAGTTAAATTGCTAAATAAGGGTAAGATTTTTTTTATTGAAAAAGATCCTTGCATATCTTCATGATAATAATTAAATAAGGATGCTTCCTCTTTAGAGTATCCTAAATCTTCGTATAATTTAGTATTAGTTTTAATAATGTTCATTAAGTCAAATACCCTATTTCTAATACTCAATAATTCCTTTTTATATTTAGGAAAAATATCAGCTAACTCTTTCAATCTACTTTTTTCAAATGATTCATTATAAACTAATATTGTTCCTTTATCATCAATATATTCAATTAATTTTTTTATTAATTCTTCTCGATGATCAGTTTCATCTTTAGCTAAATATCCATAATGATCTTTTATTTTATCACAAACTCCCTTTTCTTTTTCAATATGTAAAGAGAATTGAAATACTGATTGAGTATAAGGTTTTTCACCTTTAAATCTTGGTAATGGACAAGGAAAAGTTTCAAAATCCAAGTGATAAATAGGATAAGTAATTTGATCTAATCCGGCTTTAATTTTATCTTTATTGATATAAGGAATATGGGTTTTAACAACTTTTTTTTGAATTTTATTTTTTTCTCTTGATAAATCGTCATCACTTACTTCTAATACACTAGTTATCCCATTATTTATTAATTCATAAACTGATTTTTTATTAAATCCATAATGATTATCTAAATAAGTTAAAATAGAATTTTTTTTAGGTAAGATATCAAAACATAAATCAAAATATCGACATTTCGTCGTTTTTTTATTTTCACAATACAATCCTACTTCACATCGATTACTGTCTAATCTAGCAATATATTCTTCTAATTTTCTTCTATCTTGATCAATTATTTTTTGATAGTCTTTAGTAATAGAAGTCAAGTCAAAATAAGTAATTATATCATCACCATAAACAGGAACATCTTTTTCATATTTACCATCAAAAGTATAATCAGCATTTAAAACGGCTAAATAATAATGAGTTTTATTAATTTTATCTAATTGATTATTTTGTTTTAAATCATTTTCAATAATATATCTTTGAATAGCCAAATCATAAACATAGCGTCCTGCCTGATCATATCTATCTAATAATTTATTTCTTATTTTATAATATTGATCTGGTAAATTGTTATTATTATCTTCTAACAAGTGGTAAATATTATTTTGTTTTTCAAAAATTGAAATAAATTCTTTTTCTTTATATACCATGTTTAAAAACTTTTTACTAGTTGTTGCTTTTACTTCAATAATATTGAATAAATCATTATTTTCATTATAAATATCGACATAGCAAATATATCTAATACCATTTATTTTACAATCAAAGCTTTCTTGTTCAAAAGTATTGTAAGCATATTTAAATGTTCCTTTAAAATGTTTTTTAGCAAACTTACCAGCTAATATTTCAACTTCGTTATAATAAGGTAACATAACTTCCATTTGTTCATTTACCTCATCATTATCTAAAGCTAATTCTTTTAATAATTCATTTTGTTCTTCTTTTAAATATTCCTTAAACTCAACATCACTATTTAATACTTCTTCTTTTAAATCATCTAAAGCGACAAATCTCGGACACCTTGTATAATTAATAAATTTAGTTTTCGTGATTGCCATATTTCACCTTCAAATCATTATATATTTGATCAATTTTTTCTTTAGTATAAACTCGTTCATTTAATCTTTTTTCTAAAGTATTATAAATAAACCTTCTTGTTGTCAACCAAACACCAGTTACTTTAAAAACAATACCTGATCGAATGATAAAATAGTGGTAAATATTGTCTTTGATAATAAAAGGATTATTTATTTTTTTATCGTTAATTGTCCATTCTAAATCATTAATATCACCTTTTAAAATACCGCTTTTATTTAAAGTAGCAAATTCAAATATTCCTGATTCATTAATCACAATTAAATTGTGATTAATAATTAATGTTTTTTGATAAGTTTTTAAATTACTAATTTCCGAAATAATTAATTCGTTATCTGTATATCTTTTTATTTTTTTAAAAGGACTTCCATACCTATCATAATCAATCATTAATTTAATTACTGTCAATGTATTTAAAATAACAAAAACGAAAAAAATACATGTTAAAGGAACACTAAGAAAAGAATTTAACATAAACTCACTTATAACACGGTAGACAATTATTGGTGAAATAATAACATAGATAATTGCGAAAGCAAAAAATAAGGATTTTTTCATTTTACCACCATATTAATAATAACATATTTAACTTAATAATAAAAGGAACTGAAGCAAAATTAATCATTTAATTTTGCGACAGCCCCCTTTATTCTAAATTGGCACTTTATTTATTATTTAATTTTATTGTTTAATCTTTGCTGTTTCTTTTCTAAACTTGCTACTGCTGCTTTTGCTATATTTCTCATAGTTGTATTTTTATCATCAACATATTTTTTTAATATTGGTAACAATTTTATCTTTTATACTTTTTATCTTACCATAACTATCATATTCATAAGATACTACTTGTTCGAAACTACTATTTAGAATACCCAATATATCATTTTGAATATTTTTTAAGTAATAATAGGTATTTCCTGCATATTTAAAGCCAATTAAAGCCCGAGTTTTGCAGCAACACAATCTTTTAATATTAATTAAAGCCTTTTATTATA
>CAMLYN010000111.1 GCA_946491675.1 uncultured Mycoplasmatota bacterium
GAAAAACTTTACTGTGAAGTAAAGGCATTCAAAACTTGTTTTGAATTTTGTTCTTGAAAATAATGTTATATTTTGATATAATTTATTTATGAAATATGTAATTGATGGTATTCAGTATGAAGTTGTTTTAGTTAAAAAAAATAATAAAAATACATACATTAGGGTTAAAGAAGATGGAAAAATATATGTAACAACTAATTATTTTGTTAGTAAAAGCTATATAAAACAATTATTAGATAATAATTATTCGGCTATAAAAAAAATGGTTGAAAGAAATAAAATAAAATCTGAAAAGAACAATTCATTTTATTTTTTAGGCAGAAAATACGATATTATTATTGTTCCAACATTTGATATTGATATAACTGAAGATAAAATATTTGTTAAAAGTGAAGAATATTTAAATAAATGGCTAAAAAAACAAATTGAAAAAATTTATCAAGAAAGATTAGATTATATTTATAGTTTATATCAAGAAAAAATACCTTATCCAAAATTAAGAATTAGAAAAATGAGTACTAGATGGGGTGTTTGTAATCGTAGTAATAATGTTGTAACATTAAATAGTGAGTTAATAAAATATGGTATTAAACAGATTGATTATGTTATTGTTCATGAATTATCACATTTTATTTATTTTGATCATTCAAAAAACTTTTGGTTACAAGTTAGTAAATATTGTCCAAATTATAAAGAAATAAGGAAAACTTTAAGAGAAGGTTAAATATGAAAAAAATATTATTAGTTATATGTGTTATATTAGTAGGATGTAGTAGGACAACCATTTATGATATTTATGTTAAAAGTTTAAAAGAAAATAATAACATTTCAACTAACATTCCTTTTGATATTGATTTTTATATTGATAATGTTAATGAAAACAGATTGATTTATCAAGTTATTATTGATAATTCACAAATAGAAGCTAGTGAAGTTACTGCTTTAGTTATTCATAATGGTAAAACTAATGATATTTTTCCAAGTGTAGGAATAGTTGATGAAAAAGTTAATCTGAATAAAGAAAAAGGAATTATTTTGTTAGGTTATATCGATCAAACTAGTAATATTAATTTTAAAGTTTTGATTGAAACTAATAATCATCAATATATCTATGAATACAAATATTGACAATAAATTTAAAAATTAACTGTTATAATAATAATGGTGAAATTAATGAAAGTTAAAATATTTGATGAAGGACATGAAAAAGATTTAGAGGATAGTGTTAATAAATTTATCGAAGACAAAGATGATATAATTGATATTAAATATCAAGTAGCAATTAGTATTGTCGGTGAAGAACAACTTTATTGTTTTTCGGCGATGATTGTTTATGGGAAGTGATTTATTATGAAAAAAAACACCTTTGTTGAAGGTGCAATGATATCGACAATTGGGATTGTACTATGTAAAATTTTAGGGATAATTTATGTTATTCCTTTTCGTGCTATCATTGGAACTGAAGGTGCTATTTTATATAGTTATGCTTATACGATTTATTCAGTATTTGCTTCATTATCTTCAACTGGTATTCCAACGGCAATGGCTAAAGCTGTTAGTGAGTATAATACTTTAGGCTATTATAATGCTCAAGAAAGAGCTTATAAAATAGGAAAATATATTATTGTTGGATTAGGATTAATTTGTTTTTTAATCTTATTTATTTTCGCACCAAATATTGCTTATTTAATAATTGGTGATATTGAAGGGGGAAATAGTATTGGTGATATTACTTTTGTAATTAGAGTAATATCAACAGCTTTATTATTTATTCCAATTTTAAGTGTTAGCAAAGGTTATGTTCAAGGTCATCGGATGATGGCTGTACCAGCAATCGCTAATGTTATCGAACAGTTGGTAAGAGTTATTGTAATTGTTGGAGGAAGTTATTTAACTTTAAAAGTCTTTCATTTATCAATTACAACAACTGTTGGTGTAGCAACTTTTGGGGCTACTGCTGGAGCAATTGCTGCTTATTTATATATAATTGCCAAAATAAATAAAAATAGAGAAGCTTTGATGAAAAATGAAAAACCTACTAAAGCTGAAGCTAAATTAACTAACAAAGTAATATTTAAACGAATTGTTATTTATTCTTTGCCATTTATTTTAATTGAGTTTGTTCGTTCAATTTATAATACTGTTGATATTTTTACTGTTGTAAAAGGTTTAGTTTCTTTAGGTTATGATGTAAGTTTAGCTGAAAATATTTTAAGTATTGTTACTACTTGGGGCTCAAAATTGAATATGATAATTTTGTCAATTACTTTTGGAATAACTATCAGCATTATCCCTAATATTGTAAGTAGTGCTACATTAAAAAACTATAAAGATGTTTCTTTAAAAATAAATCAAGCATTAAAAATAATTTTATTTATTTCCTTACCGATGACTTTAGGGTTGTGGTTTTTATCTAGCAGTGTTTGGACATTATTTTATGGTTATGATGCTTTAAGTGTCGATATATTTAGTTTCTTTATCTTACAATCAATTATTAATTCTTTTTTCTATATTTTAGTTGATACAACCAATGCTTTAGATAATCCTAAAGTGGCCCTAGGAACTTTATTAGGTAGTTTTATTTTAAAAGCTATTTTAAATGTTCCGATGATGCATTTATTTAAGTTTTTAGGTATAGAAGCTTATTATGGAACTATTTTTACGACAATGTTAGTTCAAGGATTATCAGTAGTTTATTTATTATATAAGTTAAAGAAATTATATCGAGTAAGTTATCGTGCTAGTATTAATCCAGCTATTAAAATAATTTTAATTAATGGAATTATGATTTTAAGTTTAATGATAATTAGATTATTTTTAGGTGAATTTGCAACGACTAGATTATGGTCATTATTAGAAATAATTATTTATGCAAGTATCGGGGTTGCTATTTACTTAATGTTATCTATTAAAAACAACGTTTTCAACGAAGTGTTTGGCAAAGATTTTGTCAATAATATAACTTTAAAAATAAAAAAAATATTTTCACATAATTAGGGGGTTGCCATGAATTTAGAAGAATTTCCTAAAGTTCAACTGCATTTACATTTAGATGGATCACTTAGATTAAAAACTGCTAGTGAATTAAGTGGTAAAAATATTGACGAAGTAAAAAAATTAATGATAGCTAAAGATAAGTGCCTAGATTTAAATGAATATTTAGCTAAATTTAATTTAGCTAATGAAATAATGCAAGAATCTAAAAATTTAACTAGAATAGCAAAAGAATTAGTTGAAGATTTAAAAAAAGATAATGTTATTTATGCTGAAGTTAGATTTGCGCCACTACTTCATATTAAGAAAGGCTTATCAGAAGAAGAAGTGATAGAGTCAGTTTTATTAGGATTAAAAGATAATGATTTAAAAGTAAATTTAATTTTATGCATGATGCGTCATTTTAGTTACAAAGATAATTTAAAAACAATTGAATTAACTAATAAATATTTAAATAAAGGTGTAGTAGCGATTGATTTAGCTGGTGCTGAAGCTATATATCCAACTTCTAATTTTGCACAGCTATTTAAAATAATAAAAGAAAAAAATATTCCTTTTACTATTCATGCTGGTGAAGCGGATGGAAAAAATAGTATTTTAGAAGCTATTAAATTCGGAACTAAAAGAATTGGTCATGGTGTAAGGAGTATCGAAGACAAAGAAACTTTAAAACAAATTAAAGAAAATAAAATAACTTTAGAAGTGTGTCCAACTAGTAATATTCAAACAAATATTTATAAAGATTATAAGAATCATCCAATAAAAAAATTATTTGATGAGAATGTATTAGTAACAATTAGTGTTGATAATATGACAGTTTCTAATGTCACTTTAACGCAAGAATATGAAAAATTAGTTGAAACATTTAATTTTAGTGTGGAAGATTTAAAGAAAATAAACTTAAACGCTATTAATGCAGCTTTTTTAACAGATAAAGAAAAACAACATTATAAAATAATAATTAATAATTATAAAAACGATTGATAAATTTGAAATAATATTTTATCAATTGTTTTTTTATTAAAAAAATGTCAATTTTTTCGACAATCTTCGACAAAATAATTGACAAAAAAAACTGATATGTTATAATCTTGACTTTGACAGTAAAAATGAGTTAAGCCTTGTAAAATAAGGAATAACTC
>CAMLYN010000112.1 GCA_946491675.1 uncultured Mycoplasmatota bacterium
CTTTAAATTTCATTTGTTCTTCTTTCATATTATTATTTTCCTTTCTTATCTAAAAATGTCTGTAATATAATAGTGGCAGCTAAACTATCAACTTTCTCTTTTCTTTTTTTTCTGGACAAATCAGCTTCAAGCATGTAGTTATGAGCTGATACAGTAGACAATCTTTCATCTTGCAAAACAACTTGATAATTTAAATTTTCTAGCATTTTCTTAAATTCAAGTGTCATTTCGGCTCTAGGACCAATCGTATTATTCATATTTTTGGGTAGTCCTAAAACAAGTAGATCAATTTTTTCTTCATCAATAACTTTTTCAAGTTCTTTTATTAACTGGTTTAAATCATTATAACGAATAGTTTTTAAAGATGTCGCAATCATCCCATTTGAGATAGCCAATCCTAATGTTTTTGTTCCTAAATCTAATCCCAAATATCTCATTTAATAAAATTATCAACTAAAACTTCTAAAACTCTTGTTCTTTCAAATTTAGTTATTTTATTTCTTGCTTCTTTATGAGAAGAAATATAACCAGGATCACCACTCATAAGATATCCAACTAATTGGTTTTTAGCGTTATATCCTCTTTCTTCTAGTATTTCAGCAACTTCTTTAATCGTTTCAGCAATTAATTCAGCTTCTACTTCATCTGTTGTAAAGATTTTCGTTTCATCCATAATAAACACCACCTTATTACAAGATAATTTTATCAAAAAATTAAATATTTTACAAGTTAATATAATATTTTTTTTCTATCTTGTCATTATTATAAATGAATCATAAATTTTTACATTTGACAAATTAAAATTATTGTAGTAATATTATATTCACTTGAAAGAGGTTGCAGTTTTTATTAGTAAATATTAGTTAGTCAGATTATTGCTAATATATGAAAGGAAAAACTGCCGAAATATAGAAAAAATATCTGAGTTTTTCTATGTTGGGGTACTATAAAATATATAGTAAACTGTCACAATACAATGTGAAGCGCTTATCAAGATTTAATGGAATTAATCCATGGTTTTTGCGCTCACAAAATCATGGTTTTTTTGTTTGAAAAAGGAGGAATCTTATGAATTGTTATTATCATGGAACAGCTGGTTTTAAAGGTAGTCATTGTGCCTTAAATAGAATTGAAGCTATTTTAAAAAGTGGAAAAATATCTTTAGATAAATATTCTAATGCCAAAGATGCCAAATATGTTTCTCATGGTAAAAGAATATATTTAAGTGATCCTAATAAACCAAGTTTACCAAAATTAGATTCCGCATTAAATTTATATATATCAAGAGGTCCATCCTTAGTTTTAGATAGAAATATCAAAGTTATAGAACCCGTTTATTCGTTAAAATATGAAAACCAGAAAACTGAATGGACTGACTTATATGACGAAGTACGAGCTATAGAAGATATATCTTTAATTCATCTAAAAGCTATAACTCTACCCCTTGATTTGATCATAAAAAAATATCAAGTTGATTTGTTATTATATTTGGAAAAAACTGAAAAATCAAATCTTGAACTTTTAAAAGAAGTTATCCGTCCTTCTTTAGAAAAATTAAGTTTTATGGAAAAAGCTTTTCGCGCTGCTAAAAATTTTGATTCTTCTTTACCAGTTTTAGATTTCCTAACAGGCATAAATATAAATGAAGAAACATTTGAAATAATTAAAAATATTATTGAAGAAAAAAACTATGAAATACACACAATCAACCAACTAGTTTTAAAATAAAGGAGAGATACTTATGAATAATCAATGTTGGCAAAATAGATATGAGATATTTATTAGAGAATGTATAAAAATGACTGAACAATATAATCATCAAGTTATATTTTCCGTATTACAATGCGATCATTTTTTTAAAAAACAAGAACTAAGTAAAACAATTAGTCAAATTAGTGAATTTTATGATCTAGAATATACAGGAAATGCTGATTATATTCATATTCCAGATTTTGATACAGTTTTTCAAAATTATTTAAATTATCCCATTTTAATTGCTTATCAAATTAAAAATAATAAAATCGAAATTTTAGGAATGACAACCATTAAAAGCTATCATAATATTAATGTCATTAATCCATATTATCCAATTGAAAAATCTTATTATTATGAAATAACTGGATTAATAACTAAAAAGAATAATCAAATTAAAGGAATTGGTAAACATTTAAATGAAGTTGCTACTATTGCTATACGTGAATATCAGAAATTATTTCCTAAAGCAGAATTAATATATGTTGCTGATTGTCGAAATTATCGAAGTGTTAATGCAGCAAAATATGGCGCTAGTTATGTTCGTAAGTTAGATGGTTCATTTACTCATGTTCGATTGATTGGCTATTATACCGTAGTTGATACTAATAACAATTTATTAGAAGCCCCAACATTTGTTTTAAAATTTGAAACAACTAAAGAAATTCCGGCAAAACAACATATTGTGTTCAATTATCAAATAAGTGATAATATGTTTCAAGATATGGAAGCAGAAATTAGACTAAAACTAAATAAACTTAGAATTAAAGAGCCTATTAAAACAATCGATGAAGGAACAGGAATCGTTAATTTTTATGAATTAGAAGACAAATCAATTAATCTTGATGATATTCAAATCATCACTAATCAAACTGATTTAGGTAATGATCGTATTCCAAAAACTAAAGTATTAACAAAAAAGGTGACAAATATATGAATACAATTGACTTTTTTAAAGAAATAACTAAAATTCCAAGAGAATCCGGTAATGAAAAAAAAATAGCAAATTATCTTTGCGAATTTGCCCAAAAAAGAAATTTAGAGTATTTTAAAGATTCTTATAATAATGTTTTAATTAAAAAGAAAACTAAAAATTCTAAACCGATTATTCTTCAAGCTCACACCGATATGGTTTGTGAAAAAGAAAAAGATTATCCATTTGATTTTAAAAACGATAGTATTGAATTAATTATTGAAAATGGTTTTATAAAAGCTAACAAAACAACTTTAGGTGCTGATAATGGTATTGGTATTGCCCAAATACTAAATATATTAAATAGTGATATTCAAGCTAATATCGAAGCTGTTTTTACCGTCAGTGAAGAAACTTCAATGATTGGTGCTATGAACTTTGATACGACTTTATTAAAAGGAAAGTCACTATTATCATTAGACGGTTTCGAAGAAAAAACAATTATTAATGAGAGTGCTTGTTTTTACGACTTATTGATAAAAAATAATTTTTGTTTCAATGACAAATTTAATTATTATTACAAAATATCAATAAATGGATTACCAGGTGGTCATTCTGGATTTGATATTAATAAAAACAAAAACAATTCTATTATTCTATTAGCAAATTTAATTAAAAAATTTGATGATTTTAATTTAATTGATTTTTATGGTGGAACAAAATTTAATGTTATTCCAAACGAAGCCACTTGTAAATTCTATACATCTCTTTCTTTAGATAAAATTAAGAATATATGCAATAATTTTATTGCTGAATATCAAAACACTTATCGTGATTTAAATTATAAAATAGAAATAATTAATCAAAAAGAAAATTCATTAAATAAAAATGATAGTTTTAATTTTATCAACTTCCTTATTAATTTTCCTAATGGAGTAATTTATAGTTACAACAACTTCCCTACAACTTCTGCTAATTTAGCAGTTATAAATCTTAAAAAGCAAGAAATTAAAGTAGGATTTAGAAGTTCAAGAAAAAAAGAAGAAGAAATATTTTTAGATAACTTAAAAACTTTATTAAATAAAAATAATTTTCATTTGATTATTTATGGATATCAACCAGGTTTTGAAACAAAAAATTCTAAATTAATTGCCACACTATTAAAAACATCACCATATAAAAATACAATTGTTACACCTGTTCATATTACAGTAGAATTAGGTTTCTTTAAAGAAAAAATAAAAGATTTAGATGTTGCTATTATTTCTCCTAATATAAAAGGAGCACATTCAACTAAAGAATGTGTCGAAATATCTTCAATTGAAAAAACAGACAAATGGCTAAAAGATTTTATTAGTAATTACGATTAATTGTAATTACTAATTTTTTTTAACATATATTTTTATGAGGTTGATAACCTGAAAACAAAAAATAAATTTATTTTAGAAAAAACAATAAAAAAGGGC
>CAMLYN010000113.1 GCA_946491675.1 uncultured Mycoplasmatota bacterium
AAATTACTATTTATTCTTTGATAATTGTCTTATTTTTTCGTGATAAAAATAGTTTATTATTATAGGTTTTCCAGTAGGATTTTTTAAAAATGGTTCTTCATCTGTAACATACATAAATCCATTTTTATCTGCATACTCTTGTACTTTTTTATCTAACCCTTCCCAATAAGACATATCTTTTTTAGTATAAATCTTATTATACAAATCATTTAATTCAGGGTGTTTTTCTTTTATATAATTTATTATAGTAGGCTTAAATGTGCCTCTTAAATTCAAGTTTTCAAGCCATATATAGTCGCAAAAGTCTTTTATTTTTTCTATTATAGTAAATACATCAGTAATACCAGGAAATATTGGAGAAATAAAACAAGTTGTTCTTATTCCTGCATCGTGAACTTGTTTCATTGCTTCAATTCTTGATTTTATTGTTGGTGCTGAATCCATATCTTTCTTAAATTCTTCATCTAATGTATTTATTGACCAAGCAACCAATGGATTAGGATATGTTTTTATCAAGTCAATATCTCTTGTAACTAAGTTAGATTTTGTTGTTATAATTAAATTTATTCCACTTCCTTGCATTTCTTCTAAAAATGCTCTTGTTCTCTTATATTTTGCTTCAAAATAATTATATCCATCTGTTACAGATCCTACTATCATTGTTTTACCTTTATATTTTTCTGGATTTTTTATTTTATCCCACATCTTAACATCTAAAAACATTCCCCAATCTTCTTTATGTCCTGTAAATCTTTTCATAAATGTAGCATAACAATATTCACATCCAAAAGGACAACCAACATAAGTATTTATTGAATATCCTGCTATTGGCAAGTTTGATTTTGTAAGAATTGTATCAACTTTCTTTTCTTTAATTACCACTTTTTTTAAATCTATCATTTTATTCCTCCAAATTCTTTAGGAAATTCTTGTATAAACTCATCTTCATTTAAAATTCCTAATAAATCTTCTTTCATAAATACAGGTATATTTTTCTCTTTTGCTTGATTGTAAATATTAAATACCCATTCTCTTTTTGATGATATTTTCCCTTTTCTATTACCTGTTTCAGTACCTATTACAATCCAAGAAATATTATTTAAATCTAATTTTCCTACATCATCAAACATAGGTTCAAAAGTAATATGGTAATGCTTTGCTTTGATATTATTTCTTAAATAATCAATTCTTGTCTTTTCTTTTGAAGAAGTAACTGTTACACCAAACCAACCATTATCAGGAGTTTCTTTTAAGTTAATATTTTCAGGTCTTTTAGTTAAAAAAATATATTGTGTGTTTTCATTTTCTTTCATTTTAGAAAAAACTTTATCTTTCCATTCTTCATTCCAACCTGATAAATCACTTTGTCCAGTTAGTAAATACGCTGTATGCCTTTTATTATCAAGCATTTTCAATTTATTTTCAAAAAATACAGGTTTATTAAAATCATCAATAGTATGAAATCTATTATTATTCATTCTTGCATAACAATAAGAACATCCTATATTACATCCAATTACTATATTTATATTTTTTATAGTATCTTTAATACATTGCATTTTTCTCTCTCCTTAAATTTATTATAATTTTGATTTGTAAAGCTCCCCAAATGAAGCCATTATATCTAACATTTTACTTAATTCTAATCCTAAATCAGTCATTCCATATTCAACTTTCGGTGGATTCGTATGGTAATCCTTTCTAAAAATAATACCATCACTTTCTAATTGCCTTAAACTATCCGTTAATACTTTTTGTGATATTCCATTCAGTGACTTTTGTAGCTCATTAAATCTCCATGTTCTTTTTGTTAAATTTCTTATTATCAATAATTTCCACTTACTTCCTACTAAAGATATTGTAGTTGCAACAGGACATTCTGGTAATTCATTTATATTTCTCATTTTGATACTCCTTACTAATTTACTGATATTGTATCATATATTATTACTTTGACAAGCAGTTACTTTAAAGTGCGTACTTGTTTTATTGTGTGTATCTTGATATAAATTTATTATACTAATATTTAAGGAGGAATTTAAAATGTCAAATTTTATGAAAGTAAGTTCAGAAAGTGCACCTAGAGTTGAATTACACGAAAAATTAGGTTTAACAGGTGCTGAAATTAGCATCAACACTATTGGAGCAGGAGAATGTGTGCCTTTTATTCATTCTCATAAACAAAATGAAGAAATTTACTATGTTATAAGTGGTTCTGGCAAAGCAATTATTGACAACGAAGAAGTTAATTTAGTTGCTGGTGATTGGGTAAGAATATCTCCAGTAGCAGAAAGACAATTTTTTGCTAACAAAGACAATGCAATTTCTTACATTTGTATTCAAGTAAAAGAAAATTCACTTGAAGGATTTACTGCAAATGATGCCATTATAAAATAAATGAAAAAATCTCTGAAAGTATAATCTTTCGGAGATTTTTATTACTATAAAATTGTAATTTATAGTTATTTCTCAATTATTGTACCTTTTACATCATAATTTTTTATCAGTAATGATGATATCTAGCTATAAACTTTGATTTAAGAGAATTATTTGTTATTTTTTTATAATTTTTGTTAAATTTTTATTTATATAATCATTTAATTTTATATTTATAAAGTAATTTTCCATATTCAAAACATTATTCCAGTCAAATCCAGCTAATAAATTATCTAATAAATTAATATCTACATCAAAAAAATTGGTATTATCATTATATTTTATACTATATTTATATTCAAATGCTATATTGTTTTTTAAAATAATATTTATTCTTAAATAATCTAATTTTATAGATTTTATTATTGTAAAATTTGAATAATTTAAGTCACTAATAGTACTTGAAAAATCTATTAATTTTATAAAATCTGTTTTTATTCTCTCTTCTTCTTTGTCTTTTTGTTTTTCTTTATACTTAAAATAATAATATATAGCAAATAAAACTAAAGCAATTACTATAATCCCCCAGTATTTAAACTCTATTATTAATTCTATAAAAGATAAACTAGTAGCTATAAATATAAAAATATATAATACAAAAGTACAAACTTTATATAGATATTCATTTAATTTATTCATTTTCTTTCTCCTTCTTTTCTTCTAAATTTTTATGCTATACCAATTATATATTACATTTAATTTTTATAAAAAGTTTGAAATGACTACAAATCACTATCTTTTGCTATCATTATATATTAATGGACAGATAATTTCAACTTTATTATCTGTCCTATAATAATTTATTAAGGTAATTTTCTATTTTTTATAATAGCTTTTAATTCCAATTTACACTTTTTTAAAAATTTTCTTTATTCAAATACCCAGTTTATTTGATAATTTGTATTAGTCCATTCTCCTATTTGAATCAAGTATTGTTCAATTAAATCTTTTGCTCTTGATTGAGCAGTTAATAATAGTTGTGAATTATTTTCAACATTTTTTTTCATTTCGTTTTGTGCTATATTTATTGCTTCTGTTTCTTCTTCAGGTGTAAATTCATTTTTGTTAATCCAACTATCAGATGAATACATATATGATTCTTTATCTATTTCTCCTATATCAATGCTTAATAATTGTGCTTTAGGTAATTTTATTGTAATGTTTTCTTCATTGAATTGCATATCAACTTTTGACATATCAATTCCTATTTTTGCAGTACCTGTATATTCTATCCATAGCTTTCTATCTTTCTCAAACCAATGATTAATTCCTGAACCAGCTGATTTGTCAATTTTAGCAACATTGTGGTAGTAAGTTTCAAGAGTTGCTAGATTACAAATTGCTCTAACTTGTGTAATATCAGGTTTTTTTTCAACATTTTTATTATTTCTTGTAATAAAAAATATTCCTATTAATACAACTATAATTATTAATATTATGGCAACAATTATTTTTTTCTTCATATTTTCCTTGTATGATATATTTAATAACTTAAATAACCATACTACTCCTTTCTTTATTT
>CAMLYN010000114.1 GCA_946491675.1 uncultured Mycoplasmatota bacterium
ATCATCTAAATTATTAAATCTTTTAGTAACCGCTTTAATTCTTGCAATTAATTCTTTTGGACTAAAAGGTTTTGTAACATAATCATCAACACCCAATCCAAACCCGATTAATTTATCATATTCTTCATTTCTTGCAGACAAAACAATAGTTGGAATATTATACTTTTTAATCTCTTTATAAGCTGTTAAACCATCCATATTTGGCATCATTATATCCAATATTACTACATCAACTTTATTGTTTTTAACTATATTTAAAGCTTGTTGTCCATCACTTGCTTCTAATACTTCATATTTTTCGTTTAAACAATATTCTTTAATTAATAGTCTAATTCTTTCTTCGTCATCCACTACTAAAACAGTCATTTTCCCACCTCTAAATAGTATTATACTATATATTTGTGAAATGTAAATGAAAAAAAGGCCATTAAAACCTTTATTTAGCCTTATTTAATGCATCTTCTAAAGCTTTATACAATGCATCTATTTTAATTGTACAAGTACTAACAGCATCAGTATAACCATCTTCATCTAAATTTAAGAAATCAATGCCTTGATTGTCGATAACAGCTTTTTCTAATGCTTCTACTTGTTCATACCATTCATATTCTGCAGAACCATATTCACTATTGCCTGTTTTCATTCCATACTCATCGCCTAAAGTTTTTTTGGTTGTTTCCACACCATCTTTAGTATACGTAGTATCTAAATAAACATCAGTAATTTTTCCTTCTGAATCAATAGTAACTTTAGCAGTAGCAGTATTTTCTTCTCCTCCATAAGTATCAATAGCACTTCCCTCAAAAGTACCTTCTTTTAATTTATCACTTCCACAACCAGTTAATAAAATAGCCATTAAAGCAATTACTAAAAGCTTTTTCATTATTCTCCTCCTATTCTTTAACTAGATTATATCTTAAAAAGTTTCGATTAGCAAGTTTTGATCATAAAACTTGACTAATTGTTTACATAGTATTCCGACTAGAATACCCGTTGGTATAGAAAATAATAATAACCATGGCAAATAATATATCATTGCATCCATTTGTAAAATAAAAATTGAAGCAAGTATTTGACCAGTACTATGAGCAATTGAGCCAATAATACTAACACCAATAATTGACAAATTTAAAAATCTTTTTGCTAAATACATGAATATAATACTTAGTAAAACACCAGTCAAACTAAAAAAGAAAGTTGTACTAAAAATACCTGTTCTTAAAATTCCAACTAAAAACACTCTTAAAATACCTACATATAAGGCATCTTTAAAACCAAATTGATAAAGAATGAATAGAGTTACAATATTAGCTAAACCAAGTCTTAAACCTGGAATATAGCCATTTAACAAAGGTAAACTTGTTTCTATTATGTTTAAAGCAACTGATAAAGCCAACAACATTGACAATCTTGTAAATTTTTTCAAATCAACTCACCTCAGTATCTATTTCATTATTTGGTAATTCAATAATGATTTTATTTGGTAAACAGATAATTGATTGGCCAGCATTTGAAATGAAACCTTGTTTTGAACATAGATGACGAGGGCTATTTTCTTCAATAACTCTTATTTGATTATTTAAAACTTCAATTTTAACAGGACCATTTTCTCCATTTACTTCATATATCTGATTAATACTCAAATTAATAGTTAAGATCAAATCATTTTCATAATAAACATGGGCTATATTAGCTTTTTTAGAATTTAAAAAATAAATTATAAATAATATACTAATTATGATTAAAATTATAATTAGTAGCCTAATATCATTTTTATTCATATCTGAAACCATCACTTTTTATCACTTCATTATCGTTAGTAAACCAAATAACATCAACATTATAATCCTTAATAAACTCTTGACCAGATTCAATATCCATTAAGAAGAGAATGGTTGACAAAGCATCACACTCGCCACTATCCTCCCCTATTACCGTAACACTTTTCATATAATTAGCAGGATATTTGGTATTAGGATCAATTATGTGATGATATAAAATGCCATCATACTCATAAAATCTTTCATAACCACCACTAGTTACAACACTAATATTTTCTCCTTTAACTATTTCAAAAGTGTCATTACTAATAGGACTAGCAATACCAATATTATAATATTGTTTATGACTTTTACCAGTTTTAACATTTCCTCCTGCATTAATGATATAATATTCTAAACCAGTTTCTTCTAAATAATCTCCCGCTAATTCGGTAACATAACCTTTAGCAATCGATCCTAGATCAATTGATACTTCACTATTAGTAATTTGATCATTTTCAATGTTTATTTTATTTATTTCAACATTGTCAACATTAGGTAATTCAATTGGATTTTCCCTAAAATCATGCCAAATTTTAGTTAAATTACCAATATTAATATTTAATAGACCATTACTTTTATCATACCAGTCAACACCAATTTTAATTAATTGCCATAATTCATCAGATATGTCAGTATTAATATCATTGTTTAACTTAGATAATTCACTATTTTCATCATAAAAATTAGTTAAATTTTCGTACTTTTGATATATTTTTTCTATTTCTTCAAAGGCTTTATCGACTTTTTCTTTATCATTATCATAGATTTTAATATTAATAACTGTATCCATATAAAATAAATTTTTGCTATAATATTCCTGATTATCACATCCTGTTAAAGCTAGAATTAAAATAATAAATATAAATACTTTCTTCATCATATCCACCATTAAAATTATAACATTATAAATAAAGAAAGACAAGTTAACAAAAAAAGAAGTTATATTATTTCTTCTTTTATATTAGGATTATTTAATACTTTTACTAAATAATCAATTTCTTCTTTAGTATTATAAAAATATAAACTAATTCGACAAGTATTTTTAATTCCTAAATCATCTTTTAATATTTTCGCACAATGATTTCCAGCTCTAATGCAAATATTATATTTATTAAGATAGATAGCCAAATCTTGAGCAAAAATATCTTTGATATTGAATGTTATAATCCCACTTTGACTGTTTTCATTATAAATAACAATATCTTTTACTGTTTTTAATTTTGATATGGCATACTTTTTTAAATCTTGCTCATATTTACTGATTTTATCCATACCAATATTATTTAAATACTTAATAGCCTCACCAAAACCAATCACTCCAGCAATGTTAGGAGTTCCTGCTTCAAAAGTAGCAGGAATATCATTGTAAATTCTAGTACCATCAAATTGAAAACTAGCATTCATACCACCACCAAAAATAATAGGATGCATATTATTTAATAATTCTTCTTTACCATAAATAATTCCAACACCAGTTGGACCTAACATTTTATGAGCAGAAAAAGCCAAAAAATCAATATCCAAATTTTGTACATCTATTTTCATATGGGCAACACTTTGCGCCCCATCAACAATAACTAATATATTTTTACTATGAGCATAAGCAATTATTTCCTTAAGCGGTCTTATATCACCTACTACATTAGTAATATGAGCAATACTAATAACTTTAGTTTTATCAGTAATACTTTTTTTAACATTATCTAAAGTTACTTCTAAATTTTCTAAAGGAATATAATTAATCTTTAAATTTAATTCATCAGCTAGTTCAAACCAAGGTAATACATTTGAAGCATGTTCACTTTTAGTAAGTAATACTTCATCATCTTCTTTTAGATAATACTTAAAAAAACCAAAAATAATCTTATTTAAAGAATCAGTAGCACCACTCGTAAAAATAATTTCTTTAGTTTTTTTAGCATTAATAAAATTCTTAATCAAAGTTCTTACTTCCTCATACTTAGAATCAACCTTTAAACTTAAATCATAGTCACCTCGATGAGCATTTGCACTATAATTATTATAATAATCACTAATTGTTTCTCCAATAATTTTTGGCTTTAGTGAAGTCGCACCATTATCTAAATAAACTATATTTTTATTAAGTAATATAAAATC
>CAMLYN010000115.1 GCA_946491675.1 uncultured Mycoplasmatota bacterium
CCATAGTCCATCCGGCACCATCTATGAGATTCGCTCCACCTAATTTATTACTAGCACTAAAATTAATATTATTACTTGCCAAATCCTCTAAATTAGGAATTACAGATGACTTAAAATTACCACCATTACTATTAGAAAATAATGATGTTTCTAATGATTCAACATAAATATAAATTAAATTTTTCTTTTCGCTAGGTGCCTCAATTGACACGCTTCTCGCATCTACGTAATTATCTCTAATGAAATTACTAGTTTTAGCATTTAAATAATCATCAATTCCAAATTTATAATAAGCATAATTCACAACGGACAAAGCAAAAAATAAAACAAATATAAACTTTATAATAAAATGTATTGGAAATAATCTAAATTTAATTCTTTTATTTTTAAAAGAAATATTTATATATGTTTTTTTATCCTTAAGAATATTTTTATACACTAAAAACATAATAAATAAAATTAAATCAACTAAAAACAATCGTAAAACAACATAAATAAAACCATCAACAATCACACTTGTACTAGTGCCTTCAGAAGTAACAAGTGTAAAAAGTAATTGTTCAAAAGAAACACCGGAAAATTCTTGACTTTCATAAATAGTTAGAAATAATAAAATAAAAATAACATTTATAAATAATATCAAAAATATATTACTTACTTTTCTTAATTTTCTTTTTGACATCTTTTTTTACCTTATCAAGAACATTTTTTTCGGCAGAAATATTGAACGAAACATTCTTAATTATTATCTCAACTAACAAAGCTAATATAATATTTACTAAAGTATTAAAACCCGCAAATTTTGCAAAAACAAAAGAATCATTGCACATTTCATTAAACAAATTGCTATTTGTACCAAAAATACTAATCCCAAGTGAACCAGAAATCATCCATGAAAGACCAAGAAAAATCAAATAGTAATATATTGTATTTTTCAAAGATAAACCTTTTCTTAAATAATCAAATAACTTAATTCCAATTACACTAGGAATAAAAACTGCGATTACACCAAACATCTAACATCAAACCTCCTAAATAATATATTAGTTTACTATTATTTTAGTTCCTCGTCAATAATATATCTAGGGCGAGCCTTAACTTCTTTATAAATTTTGCCAATATATTCGCCTATAAGGCCAAGAGATAACATTTGAACACCTGCAATTATCCAAATTGAACAAACAATAAAAGTCCAACCATCAACCGCATAACCAATTATTTTTATAGCAACCGAATATAACATTACAAACAAGCTGATAACAAACATTACCAATCCTAAATTTAAAATCATTCTTATAGGTTTTACACTAAAAGAAGTTATACCATCCCAAGCAAAATTAAGCATTTTTTTTAGTGGATATTTAGATTCACCAGCGAACCTTTCTCCCCTCTCATAATAAACAATATCGGACTTAAAACCAATCAAAGGAAAAATTCCTCTTAAAAACAAATTAACCTCATTATATTTCTCGAGTTCATCCAAAACCCTTTTATCAGCCAAGCGATAATCGGCATGATTATAAACAATATCAACACCCATAAATTTCATAAACTTATAAAATAATTGAGCAGAATTTTTTTTAAACCAAGTATCCTTTTTTCTAGAACTTCTAACACCGTATACTACCCTATTGCCCTCTTTATATTTTTTTATCATTTCATCAATTGCATTAATATCATCTTGTAAATCAGCATCCATGCTAATAACCACATCAGCCTTATTCTTGGCAGTCATAAGGCCAGCAAGCAAAGCATTTTGATGGCCTGAATTTCTAGACAAACTTATACCCGTTATCATTTTATCTTTTTTATTTAATTCTTTCACAATGTCCCATGTCTTATCTTTAGAGCCATCATTTACATACATAATTTTGCTATCAGCACTCACCATTTTAGATTTAATTAAATTCTGTATTTTTTCTTTTAATCGTTTTGATGTTTCATAAAGAACCTCCTCTTCATTATAGCAAGGTACAACAATATATAAAACAAAACACATATCATCTTTAACAACTTTTTTCATACTTTCCTCCATTAAACGTACTGCTTAGTCAAACTATATAAATAACTATTACTTAGTATACAAATAATAAATAGTATAATTAAACATATTTTTTTCGTAAATTTTATCATAATCTTTATAAGAATTAAAATCATATGTTGGATTAACATAATATATAATTTTCTTCTTGTCTTTTTCCAGTTTTGTACGATTATCATCATTAACTAAAACAATTTTATCTTGATAACTAACAGGTAAAGCATTATAATTTAACCTCATCTCTTCCGCCGCAAAATTTTGAGCAGAAATATAGCATTTACCATCCTCGTCGCAGCCACGATTATTATCTACAATATCCTCCATAATAACTCTTGATGCAGCAGAATAATAATTTAATTCAAACTTCTTAGTAATATCACCACTAGCCAAAATGTTATAATAGCAAGTGCAAAATACACCATAAACACATATTATAGTCACATTTATCAAGACAAAAATAAACGCTAAAATTTGTAAAATTTTTGACCATTTAAAATCTAAAGAATAATAAATTCCAAAGCCAGCAAGTAAGGCTATAGGACCATATAAAAAATAAAAATGACGCCAACCATTATATATGTTAGGACTTGAAATCATCGCTACAGAAACAGGTATAATCACAATCAAAACAAGCAATAAATAAATTATACCAACATTATTAATTTTCTTTTCTTTAATACTTTTGAAAACAAATAAGAAAAATGATAAAACAGCAAGTATAACAACAAAAACAGGTATAGTAATAATAATCATCTTTGGTAAATAATACCACGGAAGAGGCTTAGTTAAATTATTATAAAGAACACCTTCAAATAAAACTGTTCCATTCCATCTACTAAATTTAGTCGAATTATTTAAACACCATTCGATAAAATCCGTAAGATTAAATCCATTCCCCCAAATAGCTGGTGTTATTAAGAGATATAATCCAAAACAGCTTATAATTGCCAGTACTCCCGCAAAAAAAGTCTTCTTGGACCATTTTTTATGAATCGTAAGTTCAAGTAAATACCAAAGTCCTACCATTCCAAAAATGAAAATACCGCTTATTTTTAAATTACAAGTAAATGCTGAAACAAGGCCAAATAAAATAGCAGATTTATAATTTCTTTTCTTTATAAACTTAACGCCAAAATATAAACTCATAACTGAAAAAGACATTAAGACAGCATCTTTATTATTGTATAATCCATCAATAAAAATTCTTGGAGTAAAGAAAAATATTAAAGTACTAAGTAAAGCAACAGATTTTTTCTTAAAAAGTAACTTACTTAACAAATAAAAACATATAACCCCCAAAAAAGTTAAAACATAAGTATAAAAATGCCAAGCGTTACTTAATAAGTTATTACTAACCTTATCTAAAGTCAAAAACGGAGCAAAAAGATAATACGGTGCAACTCCATGATCACGTTCTATGCTCAATGAAATAGGATCAAATCCATTATCCTTAAAATAAGTTACTAAATCATTATTTTCACCAAACTGTCTTGAATATTCATAAATATTCATTTTTAAAATATTCTCTTCATTAGTTTCATCATTATAAAAGCCAACATCGCCAATAAAAAATAATCCAAAAACAAACAATAATAAAAACAAACCTACTGTTAAAAGCTTTTCATGATTAACACATTTCTCTTTTAACGCATTTAAAAAAATCTTCACTTTATTTCACCTCTAATACTTTCTTTATAATGCCTCCACCCAAACATTCATCGTCTTTGTAAAATACACATGCCTGTCCTGGAGTTACAGCTCTTACGCCTTCGGGATATTTAACAAGTAAATTCCCATCGTCAAGTTTAGTAACAAAAACCTTATTATCTTTTTGTCTATATCTAAATT
>CAMLYN010000116.1 GCA_946491675.1 uncultured Mycoplasmatota bacterium
TTCAACCAGAATAAAAACGGTTTAGTAGAGTAAAATCGAAAAATCGTTTTTTCTTGCTAGATAATTTGTTATAAGATTTTTAATATGTTATAATTAATTTGTTGGTGATATTATGCGGGCAAAAATAATTAATGAAGAAGTATATTTGCCAGAACCTGTTGGCAAGCAACCAAAATATTGGATATGTGCTTATAATAAAAGATATTTATTTAAGATAGGAACAGTTAAACAAGATGGAAGTCCAGTATACAATGATGTTTCTGAATGTATGGCAGCTGATATAGCAGAACTTATTGGTATTCCTGTAGCTCAATACTATTTGTGTGAGAATGATGGTGTTAAAGGGGTCTTAAGTTATGATTTTTTAGATAATAAATTAGAAGGTCCTAAAAAAGAAGAATTTATCGATGGAGTAACTTTAATAAATATAATTGATCCAGGTTTTAAAAATACTAGCTTAGTTAATCCTAAAACGCATCAATTATATACTGCTGATTTGATCATTCAATCAGTTTTAAAATATAATTTGATGGAGGATGTAATTAATATGTTTGTTTATGACTCTTTAATAGGAAATAGAGATCGAAATCCATCAAATTATGGTATCATAATTAACCATGAAACTGATCAAATTAGATTTGCTCCACTTTATGACAACTGCACATCTTTAGGCGTTTCAATGGTTGATCATAGATTGCATGAGTGTATTGACGAAAATGGTAATATTATTAACGAACAACAATTAGATTTGGTTATCCATAAGCATATAGTGGGGAAAGTAACATTAGATAGATTTCACCAATATAAAGAAAAAAGAATTTGGGATAAATTAGAATCTAAAAGAATAATGGATTTAATAGATAGTAAAAAACAAGAATTACTCATTTTAGTTGAAGAAGGCAAATTATCAATTTCTGAATATCATAAAATATTAAACAAAATAGGAGATACTTATCGAAAATATGATATTTCTACTTTAGAATATCAACAAATGATTAGTTATTTAACAACATTTTATCCTGAATATATTGAACAAATAATAAGTGAAATAGAAAGAAATATAACTAAAGAAAATATTGATAAATTATTTGATTATTATCAAGATGAACTACCACCTGATCGTTTAAGATTTGCCAAAGAACTTGTTCTTAGAAGAGCAAAATGGATAGTTGAATATTATAAAGTTAATAAATATGAAAGTAGAGGTAAGTTGTTATGAGTGAAGTATATTTATTATGGGAATCTTATAAAACTAATGAATTATTCCCAATTGGAATTCTAAGACAAATTGGCGAGAAATTTTCCTTTCAATATTTATATACAGCTAAAGAAGCAATAACCCAAGGATGCTTTTTACCATTTCCTTATGTTGAAGAAGTATTATATTTTGATACTTTACCAGATTTTTTTGAACAAAGAATATTGAAAGGTGAATTTAATAATCAAAAATTTGATTTAATAAAAGATAATAATAAATTAAATTATTTAGTATATCGAGATTCTATTAAAAATAGCGATAATTTTAGAATTGTAAGTGAAGAAAAATATCGTAAATTATTTTAAAAATAAAAAGAGGGTTATCCTCCTTTTTTAGTATTAAAAAAGCAATTTAATTGCTATATTAAAAAGAATGACGCTACAGTTGATATAACCATAACTAAAAGCATCACAATTGCCATTACTTTTCCTACTTTTTCTCTTTTCATGTTAATCACCTAAAAACAATTATACTATAAATTAGTTAAAAAAGGAATATTTTTAATCGAATTTAATAACCTTAATTAGGTGAGATAATGAAAATAATGGACAAACTAAAACTCAAAGTAAAAATCGATAAAAAATTATTAATATTTTTAGCTATTTTATTATTAGTTGGAATAGCTGTTGGTTCTATTTTTATAAGTATTTTAAATAGTTCTGATCAAAACTTAGTAACTGAACATTTAAATAATTTCGTAAATAATATTGAAAATAATAAATTAGACTATTTTCAAGTATTAAAAAGTAATTTAATTACTAATATTTCTTTTGTTATTGTTATTTGGTTACTTGGAATATCTATTATTGGATTGCCAATTATTATAATTATGTTCTTTAGTAAAACTTTTATTTTAGGATTTAGTGTTGGAGCTATTTTATCAGTATTTAAAACAAAAGGGATTTTATTTGGCTTAGCTTATATATTTCCAGGACAAGTAATTAGTATATTGTTTTATTTGCTTTTAACAATGTATGCGATGAGTTTTTCTTTTAAACTAATTTATGTTATTTTTAAGAAAAAAACTTTAGATTTTAAAATTGTAATGAATAAATACTTTAAAATATTATTATTTGTTTTAATAGTTATAATATTAATGAGTTTATATGATACTTATTTAATGCCAAAGCTAATTAAAGCTATTCTTCCATTTATCAAATAATATGTTATAATTACTTATATGGAGATGTGAACATATAGTCATAAAGCAAACTAAAAGTGGTTTTTCAAATAGAACAATTAGAATATGTGAAGGTAAATATGACATATGCGTAGATATAAAAGATTTATTTAATAGATTAGAGATTTTTAAAATTTAATTTACATCTTATTTTATAAGTGATATAATTAGCGAGGTGAGGTTTTATGAAAAAAGTAGTAATTGGAATGTCAGGTGGTGTTGATAGTAGTGTCGCAGCAATCCTATTAAAAGAGCAAGGATATGAAGTAATTGGTTTATTCATGCGCAATTGGGACTCTACTGTTAATAATGATTTTTTAGGGAATCCTACCATTAATAATAATATTTGTCCTCAAGAACAAGACTATAATGATGCAATTAAAGTATGTGAGAAAATAGGAATCCCTTTACATCGTGTTGATTTTGTTAAAGAGTATTGGGATTATGTATTTACTTATTTTTTAGATGAATTAAAAATGGGGAGAACACCTAATCCAGATATAATGTGTAACAAATATATTAAATTTGATATGTTTGCTAAAGAAGCTACCAAACTAGGCGCTGATTATATTGCTACGGGTCATTATGCGCGAATGGAAAATGGCAAATTACTAAGAGGCATTGATAATAATAAAGATCAGACTTACTTTTTATCACAAGTTTCAAAACAACAATTAAAAAATGTTTTATTTCCAATAGGTCATCTAAATAAAAAAGAAGTAAGAGAAATTGCTAGCAAATATAATTTAATTACTGCTAGTAAGAAAGATTCGACAGGAATTTGTTTTATTGGCGAACGTAATATGACTAAATTTTTAGAAAATTATTTACCTAATCAAGAAGGGGATATTATTGATATAGATACCAATAAAATTCTTGGTAAACATATTGGATTAATGTATTATACGATTGGTCAAAGAAGAGGATTAAATATTGGTGGTTATGATGATAGAATGTTTGTTGTTGGTAAAGATTTGAACAAAAATATCCTATATGTAGCATTAGGAGACGATAATGAATACTTATATAGTGATTCTTGTTTAGTTACCGATATCAATTGGCTGGGTGATGAAAAAGTAGACAAATGTACAGCTAAATTTAGATATCGTCAACCAGATAATGATGTGACTTTAGAATTTGTTGGTAATGATATTTTAGTTAAATATCCACAAAAAGTAAAATCAGTTACTCCAGGACAAGCTTGTGTATTTTATTTAAATGAACAATGCTTAGGTGGCGGAATAATTAAAGAAGTAAGAAAAAATAATGAGAAACTTTGGTATTTATAAGTTTCTTTTTATTTGTTATTTTGGTATAAAAAATTATATATAAATTTGCATAATTCTTCATTTTTTTAATATACTTTTTCTTTACGCTTGACAATTGACAATAATGTGATAAAATGAATATAGGAGGGTTAACAAAATGG
>CAMLYN010000117.1 GCA_946491675.1 uncultured Mycoplasmatota bacterium
ATTGAATAAGTACATTATAGTACATTTTATAATATATGTCAATATAAACAAAAAAAGGACAATAGATTTATAATAAATCTACTGTCCTAACCTACACTTTTATCATCAGATTTACCAACAAGATAATCTAATGATACTTTATAATAAAGTGATATATAATACACTTTGAAACTAGTCGGTACTCTACTACCATCTTCATAATGTGAGTATGTTCTTTGATGAAAACCAATTGCGCTACTCAACTGTTCTTGCGACAAATTATGATCTTTTCTTAATTTGTATAATCTTTCACAAAGCAATTTAAGATTAATCTCTTTTCTAACCTTTTTTGTATTATATTCACTTAATCCAAATAAATAATCAAGACTACAATTATAATAATTTGCCAATTCATTACTTTTGCCTAATGGAATGTCAGTTATGCCTCGTTCCCATTTTGAATAGTTATTCTCTAAAACATTTAATATTTTAGCAACATCTTTTTGTTTTAAATCATTATCTAATCTTAAATCAGCAAATCTTGTTTCTGTATCTCTTGAATTTACATTTTTCATCAACACCACCTACTAAATATATTAATAGGTTTTGATGTTGACATTGACTTTTCGGCTTCTATGGTCTAAAATTATCAATAGAAAAGTAGTACAATCAAACTGATGTTTTTACCGATATAAATACTACGTAAAAACTAATCAGTAATCACTGTACTACTTATTTTTTTAAGGTGGTGATTTATATGATATAGTATTATTTGAGATACAAAAAAAGAAGATTTATTCATCGAACTTATCTTCTTTCTCTATGATGATTTTAAAGTTATGGGTATTTGCAATGTTAAGTAAAGTTTCAACGGTTAAATGTCTAGTTCCACTTTCAAGAGTACGAACGCTACGTTCTGATCTATTAATAGTTTTTCCGAACTCTTTTTGTGTTAGATCAGTCGCTTCACGAAGTAGCTTTACTATCTCTTGTGGAGTATAGTCGTTAACAACTATTTTCACCTTTTATCACCCACCTCTAACTTCGTCTATTATTGTATCTCACTATTTTTAAAATATTTAAATATAGGTACAACTTGTTCCTGTAAAAATTGTGAGGAGATAAAATGAAAAAAACAATTGAAAATTTAAATCTTATTTATGGTGTAACAATCTTTAATATTATGAGCACTTATAAAGATTTTAAATCATCAAAAACAAAAGAAATTGAAAAAATAGCACTTAGATTTAATGAGTTCTTTAAATGGTTAAACAAACAAAAACAAATTAATTCCAAAAATATAACATTAATTATTCCAATATTATTAGAAGATGATAAAATTATAAAAAGTATTTTTAATGAAGATTATTCAGAAACAAATTTTTATAATAAAATAACATCTAAACTTAAAAATATTGATATTGAACAGTTTAATGCCAATAATGATTTAGATGATGAATACTACTATCTAAATTATATTGATACTGATAAAAAAAATAATGATGTTATTACTTTTATAAAAGAAAAACTTTATAGCAGTAAACTATTGTATGCAGATTTAATTATGCTACTAATAAACAATTATGAATTTCCTAAAAAATTAGAGAAAATGTGTTTAAATAATTGGACAATACATTTCTTAAATTATTTAAATTTATTATGTTATGAATTAAATGAATTATTAGATTCAGAGCGTGAAAACTTATATTACGGATTGTTGCAAATTTTAGAAAATCAACAAATAAAAAGATTACTTTATCCAAATATGATGAGAAATTATTTTGATGATATTGATGCAATAAAAGAAATCAAGTATTATATTCAAAGTTATATTTTAAAAGCCTTACATGGCATAAACAAATACTATTATATTGAATATTCTAAATATAATTATAATAATAGCCGAATGCGTTTTTTTGAGAGATCAAACAATGATAGAGATGAATTTATAAAATCAATTTGCAGTTCTCTTACTTCAAATCAAATAATTAGTCTACTAAAATTTGCTAATAATTATATTGATATATTGCAAGCAAATAACAATGAATTAAAAGATATTATCAAAGCATTAAATAAAAATTCAGAAATAGAAATATATACGCAAGAAGTTAATAAAGAATATCAGGATTTAATTTTAAATAGTTTTAGTTTTGCTAGTAAATATTGTAAAGAGCAAAATCTTAAAACTATAGATTGTTGTTTAAATACAAACTATAAACCCGATGCAATTATTGATTTTATTACTATTATTATACAGTACAATGATTTCAATTATAAAATTGCTTTATCAAAATTTAATTTGAGTTATACTTGGCGAATAATATTAAAGAACAAAAAAATCTATAAAATTAATTTATGCTTACCAGATGACTTTAAGCACTTAATTCAAGTTATAATAAACGAAAATCATAATAATACAAATTTACTATTAAAAGAAGAAAAATATTGAAGAACAATCAATCGCTAGTACAGGATTGATTTTTTATTATCCAAAACTTCTAAGTTCATAATTTCTTTTAAGCAATGCTTTTAAAATTTCATAAATAACATTCACTACAATAGAATTTCCAGCTTGTTTATATAATGCAGTATCTGAACAAACTTTGCTAGCTTTTAAATAATCCTCTTCTGAAAATCCCATTAATTTCCATGCTTCCTTTGATGTGATTTTTCTAACTCTCATTAACAAACCTCACTTTCTACTACAACTTTTGCATTATCTGCTGTATTACTTGCTGTAATTGTTGGTGCATACCCATTTTCTGAAAATAATCTCTGTGATTGATGAAATTTAGAGTGAGTATCAATACCACAAACTCCACCACTTAGCAATTTTTCTATATCAATAACATAATTTATATCTTTTCTTTTCTTATTCTTTAATACATATTTATTACCATTCTTTTGAAATGTATCATCTGTATAATAATACTTTTCATCTACACTTTTGTCTAAAAAATCTTTAAATTTTATATTTGTAGGTTGTCCTACTGGAAAACTAAACTTCTCGTGTTTGCCTAAAATAGCAATTAAAAAATACCTTCTTCTAGTTTGAGGTATTTCAAAATTAACAGCATTCAAAACATTATCATAAAGAGTATAACCCATATTAGTTAAATCTAATTTAAATAAATCCAAAGTATCTTTAAATTTTTTGCTTGTTATACTGGCAACATTTTCAAATATTACATATTTTGGTTTTTCCTTTACTTCTTTTAATAATCGAATCATCTCCCAACCAAGACTTGATCTTGTTTCGCTTTCAAAAATAAAACCTCGCATTTTGCCAGCACAAGAAATATCCTGACATGGAAATCCACCAATCCATAAATCACAATATGGCAAATCCTTGCCTCTTATTTTTGTAATATCACCTAAATTTAATTCTTCATTTATATTATGAATAGCACAATAACTTTTAATAGCATCTTTATCTATTTCTGAAAAAAATTCTATCTTATAATCATTAATAACTTCCTCTTGTTTTAACCTTTCTAAAGCCTTTTCTGGACTTCCGATACCACTAAAAAACGTTCCTACTTTTAAAATTTTATTTGCCATTATATCAACCCCCTTCTTTTATTCAGACAAACAAAAAAAGACCTTTTTTATTAAAGATCTTTAAAAAAATGATTTTTTAAATAATATTATTTTTAAAAAAAAATTCAAAAACCCTTATATTATAAGGCTTTCTCACTTGTTTTATTGCACCGTGTATAAAGGTATCCACCATGACCAGCATCAATAACTATTTTATACTCTTCCATAAGTTTCCTCCTCAAAATATTTTATGAAAATAATATATTTTTGACATACAATATAAGAACAAAATTCAAAACAAGTTTTGAATGCCTTTACTTCACAGTAAAGTTTTT
>CAMLYN010000118.1 GCA_946491675.1 uncultured Mycoplasmatota bacterium
TCATAAATCACGTTCTTTTTTATATAATTGTAATTATTTTATGGATTTTCCGTTGGGAATTTGGTACAATTTAAATAGGTGATTAATTTGAAAGTGTTAAGTTTAAAAGAACCTTATGCAAGTTTAATAAAAGAAAAAAAGAAATTAATTGAAACAAGAAGTTTTAAAACTAATTATCGAGGAGAACTTTATATTCATGCTAGTATGGCAAAAAGTAAATTGAGTAATAATGAATATTTTTTAAAATTAATTGAAAATTTAGATTTAAATTATGGATACATAATTTGTAAATGTAATTTAGTTGATTGTATTTATATGACGGAAGAATATATTGATAATATGAAGAAAAACAATTATCAAGAATATATATGTGGAGAATATAAAGTTGGAAGATATGCTTGGGTATTAAATAATATAGAGTTGATAAAACCAATAAAAGCTAAAGGTAATCTTAACGTATGGAATTATTATAATGAATTTGAAGTTTTAGATTTAATGAAAGATATAAAAGATGGTTGGTTAGATAAAAATAATAATAAACATGAACTAGACAATGATATGTTTTTAGATAATTATATTTTACAAACTCCTAAAGAAGTAATTAAAAATAAAGTAGGTGTTTGTTGGGATCAAGTAGAATTTGAAAGACATTATTTAAAAAATACTGGATATAAAATTGAAACTTATTTTATAGTTCATTATGATAATGATATATGTCCTACGCATACATTTTTAACTTTTAAAAAAAATAATAAGTATTATTGGTTTGAACATGCTTGGGAAAAGTTTAGAGGAATTCATGAATATAATAGTAAAAATGAATTATTAAATGATGTAAGAAAGAAGTTTATTATATCAATGTTAAATAATAATTATATAAATGACAATCTAATAATTAGAGAATATAAAAAGCCTAAGTATCATATTTCAGTAACTGAATTTTATAAACATTGTGAGGATGGAATAATTATTAACATATAAACAAGATATAATATTTGTTACTAATAAATTAAAAAATCAAAGAAATTAAATTTTTTTGATTTTTTTTATTTATAAAAAAGGAAATGATTAACTTTTCACCAATATAACTTATAGGAGGTGAAATATGTTTTATTTAAAAAAATATTGGTATATTGTATTAATTGTTTTAGTAGTAGTAGTTTTAATTGTTTTTTCTAATAAAAATACTGATGAAACCGATTTAATAACTGATTTGAACTTACAACAAGAAGAAAGTACTGTTTTAGATGAAACGGAAGAAACGATTAAAATTGATATTAAAGGTGCTGTTAAGAATCCTGGTGTATATGAATTAGATACCAATAGTCGCGTTTTTGATGCAATAGAAATTAGTGGAGGATTAACTAAAGAAGCTGATACAAGTGTAATTAATTTAAGTAAAAATTTAACTGATGAAATGGTAATAATTATTTATACTAAAAGTGAAATATCAGAGATGTTAAAAGGAAGTACTAGTGTGAAATATATTGAAAAAGAGTGTATTTGCCCTAAATTAGAAAATGATGCTTGTATTGATACAGTTATTGATAATAAGCCTAGTGATGCAAATGATTCTAATTCATCTAATGGGAAAGTATCATTAAATAAAGCAACGATTGATGAGTTAATGCAATTATCAGGTATTGGTGAAGTAAAAGCTAAAGCAATAATAGCTTATCGTGAAAAAAATGGTGGTTTTAAAACAATTGAAGAATTGATGGAAGTAAATGGAATTGGTGAAACAACTTTTAATAAAATTAAAGACCAACTTACTTTATAAAATATTAATATGTATTACCATCATTTATACTCTATATATTACAAATAATTTAATTTACGAAACAAATTATCAAGAAGGTGATATTACTTTAACTGGTTATATAACTGATATAACTTATAAAGAAAATAAAATTGATTTAACAGTTAAAGCTAAAGAAAAAATTAATGTAAGTTATTATATAGAAGGCGAAGTTAATTTTAAATTAGGTGATTATATTTTAGTTAAAGGAGAATTAACTAAACCATATGATAATACAATTTTTAATTTGTTTAATTATCGAAAATATTTATTAAGTAATAAAATTCATTTTATTTTGAAAGCTGATGAAATAATTAAAATAAAAGATAATACTAATATTTTTTATAAAATAAAAAATATCATTTATCAAAGAATTGATAGTTTAAAAAACAAAGGATATGTTAAAGCGTTTGTTTTGGGGGATAATCAAGATTTAAATAATGATATGGAAGTCATTTATCAAGAAAATGGAATTACACATTTGTTAGCTGTTTCTGGATCACATACAACATTTTTAGCTGTTGTGCTATTATTTTTTCTAAAACGGTTTAAATGTAGCCATATAGTTATAAGTTTAGTTTTAATATTTTATGCTTTTTTAACCAATTTTACGCCATCAATATTAAGAGCTGTATTTTTATTTATTTTAAATAAATATGATAAGAAAAAAACTATTATTTTAATTGCTTGTTTAATGTTATTATATAATCCATATTATATTTATAATGTCGGTTTTTTATTTAGTTTTATTATCTGTTTTTATTTGATTTATTTTGGTAAATTAACCAATAATTTTAATAATTATTTTGTTAAACTATTTATTACTTCACTTATTTGTTTTGTTGCAAGCATTCCCATTATGATTAATAATTTTTATTATATTAATATTATGAGTCCGTTTATTAATATTGTTTTTGTTCCTTTTGTAACTTTTATTATTTTTCCTTTATGTTTAATTACTTTGATTTTTCCTTATTTTGATAATTTATTAGCAGTATTTTTAAATATTATGGAACAATTATCGTTATTTTTTAATAATTTTAATATTAACTTAATTATGTGTAAAGTTAATATATATATTTTAATTTTATATTATATTGTTATTACTTTTATTTTTATTAAACCTAGATATTTTTATATTTTAATAATTATGATTATTATTCATACTAATATTAAATATTTTGATCAAAATAATTATTTGACAATGATCGATGTTGGCCAGGGTGATAGTATTTTATTAGAGTTGAAAAATAAAAGTATTTTAATTGATACAGGTGGTAATAGTTTTAGTGATTATAATATGGCAACTAATAAACTAATTCCTTATTTTAAAAGTTTAGGTATTAAAAAGATTGATTATTTAATTTTAACTCATGGTGATTATGATCATATAGGCGAAGCAAATAATTTAATTAGTAATTTTAAAGTTGATAAGGTGATTTTTAACAATGGAGAATACTGCGATTTAGAATTGGAACTTATTAGTATATTGAAAGATAAAAATATTAATTATTATCAAAATATAAAGCAATTAAATATAGGCAATAATAGATTATATTTTTTAAACAATGAACTTTATGATAATGAAAATGATAATTCTATTATTTTATATATGGAAATTGAAGATAATAAAGTGTTATTTATGGGCGATGCTGGAACTAAAGTGGAAAAAGATATAATAAAAAAATACAATTTAAATGATATTGATATTTTAAAAGTAGGGCATCATGGTAGTAAAACAAGTACTAGTAAGGAATTTATTACGCAAATACTACCTAAATATGCTTTGATAAGTGTTGGAGCTAATAATTGGTATGGTCATCCGCATGAAGAAGTATTAGAAAATCTAAATAGTTCTAATATTTATCGAACAGATTTAAATGGAAGTATTAAGATAAATTTAGATGAATTAAAAATTAAGACTTGTTTATCGTAGAAAGGAACGTTTATGAATTATTATAATGAAATAAAAGAATATATTATAAATAATGAAATAACCAAGAAAGTAAAAGATTATAGTAAAAAC
>CAMLYN010000119.1 GCA_946491675.1 uncultured Mycoplasmatota bacterium
GTTCTATACTTGGTACACTTGGTTCTGTATTTGGCATTGTTGGTACTTCCGGTATTGTTGGCTCTATACTTGGTACACTTGGTTCCGTATTTGGTATTGTTGGTACTTCCGGTATCGTTGGCTCTATACTTGGTACACTTGGTTCAACTTTTTCTGTACTATTTTGATTATTATTATTTAAATTATCTGAATTCATACTGCTAAAAAAGTTCTCTAAATTAAAATCACTTTGATTATTATTTTGTTCAATTGGTGGTTCTTCAAAAAAATTAAAAAATTTACCTTCATGAATTTTAGGAGTTTCTGGAACTGATACAGGAGTTTGCACATTAGATTTTAATAAATCATCTAGATTAGCTTTAGGCTTTTCTTGAGGCGTTATATCTTGAGCATTTTGTTCAATTTTATCAATATCCATAAATCCTGGTAATTTAGTTGTATCAATACTGCTTAATTCAACATCAGGAATTTGTACAACTTCTTCGGAAGTAGTGTTTCCAAATGATTGTACACCATTGTTCATATTTTCATTTAGCATTCTATCAATCTCCTCATCTGTTCTTCTAACCGTTAAACGTTCATTTATAATTCTGTTTAACATATCAACTTGTTTTTTTTCATCTTTTAATTTTAATAAAGATCTAGCATGACGTTCAGAAATTTTATTTTCTAATAAAGCTTCCTGTACTTCATCACTTAAATTTAATAATCTTAATGTATTAGCTATAGAAGATTGAGATTTTCCTACCTTCTGAGCTAAATCTTCTTGACTAATATATCCCATATCCAATATTTTTTTGTATGAAATTGCCTTTTCAATAGGGGTTAGATCTTCTCTTTGTACATTTTCGATTAAAGCTATTTCTACGCTATCTTTATCTGTCATTTCAGATATTATTGCTGGAATTGTCTGTTTACCAGCTAAAACACTTGCTTTATATCTTCTTTCGCCAGCAATTATTTCATATTTATCACCAATTTTTCTAACAACGATAGGTTGAATAACGCCATATTTTCTTATAGATAAAGCTAATTCATTAATCGAATTCTCATCAAATCTTATTCGTGGTTGGAATCTATTTGGTAAAACATCGGATATATTTAATTCGACAACTTTTTTTTCATTTTGCATGAAAAAAACCCCTTCCTAATTCTTTTATAAATAAATGATACTATATTTTGGGAAATAATGCAAGAGATTTTTGGGAAATAATTTAAAAAAAACTAGGATTATAGTGGATGTTTCTTTATTTCACTATATTTCCTAGGAAATTTTTTATCAGTTATTTTATTTTTCTTTATTTTTAAAATTGTTCTAATACTATTTTCAATTGGTAATTTAAATATTTCCCAAATTTCAATATTAGAATTTAACTTATTTAAAGCCTGCTGACTATTATTAATTTCTTCTTCACTATTTCCTTTCATAGCAATAAAATAACCATTGATTTTAACAATTGGAATACAATATTCTAATAAAATATTTAATTGTGCAACTGCACGAGCGACAACAATATCATATTTTTCTCGATTTTTAATACCATATTCTTCAATTCTACAATGAATTGCTTCAATGTTTTTTAAATTTAATTTAGTTATAACTTCATTTAAAAAATTAATTCGTTTATTTAATGAGTCAATTAAAGTAATTTTTAAGTTAGGAAATAATATTTTTAAAACAATTCCGGGAAATCCAGCACCTGTTCCAACATCACATAAGTTTTCCACAGTATTAAGATCAATGACTTTTAAAATTGTTAAACTATCATAAAAATGCTTTAAATAGACTTCTTCTTGTTTAGTTATACCAGTTAAATTCATAACTTTATTCCATTCAATTAATAAATTATAATATTCTTCTAATTGCTCTAATTGATGATTATTAATTATTATATTTAGCTTTTTTAATTCTTGAATAAATTCTTCTTGTTTCATTTATTATACTCTTTCTTCAAATAAATACTTAATATTGAAATATCAGCAGGGTTAACACCACTTATTCTAATTGCCTGACCAATAGAAGTAGGACGTATTTCTGATAATTTTTGTTTTGCTTCACTTGCTAAATTTATAATTTTATTATAATCAATATCTTCTGGAATTAGTTTATTTTCTAAATTTATTAATTTTGAAGCTTCTTTTTCAGCTTTTTTAATATATCCTTCATATTTTATATTTAATTCTACCTGTTCAATTATTTCTTTTTCATATTCAAATTCTATTAAATGATTAGATATCAATTTTTCATAAGTTATTTCTGGACGTTTTAGTAATTCATAAAGACTATAACCATCTTTAATTGGAGTACTACCCATTTTTTCTAATATATTATTATCATTTGGTGTTATTTTGACACTTTTTAATTTTTCTAATAATTCGTTTATTTTTTCTTTTTTTAATAATAATTTCTGATATTTATCATTATCAATTAAACCAACTTGATATCCATACTCGCGTAATCGTAAATCAGCATTATCGTGACGTAATAATAAACGATATTCAGCTCTTGAAGTAAGTAAGCGATAAGGATCACGAACTCCTTTAGTTACTAAATCATCAATAAGTACTCCAGTATAAGCTTCATTTCTTTTTAAAATCAAAGGTTCTTTATTTTCTAGTTTTAAACTAGCATTAATTCCTGCAATTAATCCTTGACAAGCTGCTTCTTCATAACCACTAGTACCATTAATTTGACCGGCAGTAAATAAATTTTCAATTATTTTAGTTTCTAAACTTCTTTTTAATTGAGTAGGGTAGATAGCATCATATTCAATAGCATAAGCATATTTATTAATAACAGCTTTTTCTAATCCAGGTAAACTATGTACCATCTTTTCTTGAACATATTTAGGCATACTAGTTGAGAATCCTTGTAAATATATATCATCATAATATATACTTTCTGGTTCTAAAAATAATTGATGTTTTTCTTTATCTTTAAAACGAACAATTTTATCTTCTATAGATGGGCAATATCTAGGACCAATTCCTGTAATATCATCTAAACCACCATACATACTAGATTTATTTAAATTATCTAAAATAATTTTATGGGTTTCAGAAGTAGTATAAATTAAATAACAAGGAACTTGATCCTCAATTTTATAAGTTGGATTATCATCAAAACTAAAAGTATAATATACTTTATCGCCCTCTTCAATTTTAGCTTTAGAAAAGTCAATACTATTCTTAGCAATTCTTTGAGGAGTACCAGTTTTAAGTCTAATTATTTTAAATCCATATTTTTTTAAATTATCACTTAAATAATTACTTGGTTTTTCACCATGAGGTCCTTCTCTTGTTCGTTTATCACCTATTAAAATATCAGATTTTAAATATGTTCCAGTTGTTAGAATAACAACTTTAGCTGATATTTTTTCACCATTTTCTAAAATTACTCCTTTAACTATATTATTTTCAATAATTAAGTCTTCGACAATTGCTTCTTTAATATCAAGATTATCTTGCGATTTTAATACTTTCAACATTTCTTTAGGATAAATTACTTTATCAGCTTGAGCTCTTAAAGCTCTGACAGCAGGTCCTTTAGCATAATTTAACATCTTAATTTGTAATAAACTTTTATCAGCAATTTTACCCATCATTCCACCTAAAGCATCAATTTCTCTTACAACAATACCTTTAGCAGAACCACCAATTGATGGATTACAAGGCATAGTTGCAATATTTTCAATTCTTCCAGTAACTAATAAAGTTTTATGATTTTTTTTAGAAGTTGCCAATGCTGCTTCGCATCCAGCATGACCACCACCAACAACTATTACTTCATATTCCATAAAATCACCTACTTTCCTA
>CAMLYN010000120.1 GCA_946491675.1 uncultured Mycoplasmatota bacterium
TATTGGTGGTAAGTTTGTTAAAATTAGAACATTCAAATTGCCTAATCAAGAATTGCCAGAAAATGTTTATTATTATGACTCTATTTAGTTATTAAGAATGAGGTGCAAAGATGGATATTATAAGTAGAAAATACATAAATGAAGGCTTTAATAGTAAGGCATATATTATAAATGATGATTATATTTTACTTGATGGAGTAAATCAAAATTCATATAAAAACTATCAAAAATATGTGAACGTAATTAATCAAATAAGTAATGTTAAATCGTTGGAAATACCAAGAATTATTGAATTGATTGAGCCTTGCGAAGAATATCCAAATGGCGCATTAATTTATAAAATGATTAAAGGACATACTTTTAGAAAAGAACATATTGAAATAGTTAATTTAGATAATATTGCTAAAAAACTCGCTGAATTTATGGATGAATTATATGAAATAAGAGTTGATTTTGATAAAGATGAATATATAAAAAATGAATTAGAAATAACTGAACAAAGTGTTATTGAATTAAAAGAATATTTAAGTGAATCTAATTATGAAAAAATATTATCTTGGTTTAATGAATATAAAAACTATTTATTAACATTTAATGATTATCATTTTATACACGGAGATTTATGGTATGAGAATTATATTCTTAACGATAATAACGAATTAGTTGGAATAGTGGATTTTGAAGGCTCTGGTATGGGTGATCCTGCTTATGATATTGCTGCACTTTATTATTTAGGAACAGGTTTTATAAATAAGGTATTAAGTTATTATAAATATACAGATGAAGATTTAATCAAAAGAGTATCAATGTTAATAAAGGCACGTGAAATTGCTGATTTTGATGATATGGTTAAAAACTATCCGGAAGAAGTAGAAGAACAAGTTGATAAAATAAAGAAAGTTTTATAAATGGTGGTACAAATGGATATATATGAGTTAATGAAACAAGTTAATGAATGGGTTAAAGAAATATTACAAGATAATTATGTTGGAGTTTATTTTCACGGCTCATTAAGATTAGGAAGTTTTAATCCGAATAAATCTGATTTAGACTTTATTATAGTTGTAAAAGAAAAAATAAATTCAGAAACAAAACAATTTATTTGGGATAAAATGTTAGAAAATGAGCAATTATTTCCTAAAAAAGGTTTTGAATTTAGTGTTGTACTAGAAGATAATTGTAGAAATATAAAACATCCAATACCTTACGAACTTCACGGTAGCAGAGATTGGATAGAAAGATATAAGGAAGATAAAACAATAGTCATCAATGATGATTATAAAGTTGACCCTGATCTAGCAAGTCATTTCAATGTTATAAATGTTCCAAATGATAAGATGGATTTTGGTAAGCCATCAAAAGAAGTGTTTTCAAAAGTACCAAAGGAATACATTATTGATTCCAATTATTCTGATACATTAGATTGTGTAGAAGAAATTGTGAATAATCCCGTATATTGTATTTTAAACCTTTGTAGATTTTATGCACTAATCAGAGATGATTTAACTTTATCAAAATATGATGGTGGTAAATGGGCATTAGAAAATATGGATTCAAATTATAATGATGTTATTAAAAATGCTATGGAAGATTATTTAAGTGATACAAATAATAGTTATGATAATACAAGATTAAAGGAATTTGCTGGGGAAGCAATTAGTTTAATTAATGATTGTGTAAATACTAATAAAATTAGAAAATAAAATAGTAGATGGAGTTGAGATAGATGGAATATAAATTATTAGAAGAACAAGATTTGGAACTTATGCTAGATTTTGTTGATGATGAAAATACAAAATATAATGTAGATGTTTTAAAAAAATTTATAGATAATAAAAATGATTTTGGATTTATTGCAAAGATAAATAATAAGATAGTAGGTTTTGCTTTTGGTTATATTTTATTAAAACCAGATGGAAGAAAAGTATTCTATCTTGACGCTATTGATGTTATGCCAGACTTTCAAGGCAAAGGTTATGGAACAGGTTTAATATCATTTGCTCGTGATTATGCTAAAACTATTGATTGTTATGAAATGTTTTTAATAACAAATAGAAGTAATATTTCTGCTTGTAAATGTTATGAAAAAGCAGGAGGAATAAATGACGCAGATGATGAAGTAGTGTATGTGTATGATTTTAGGGAGGAAAATTAATGGAAATAGTACAAGATAAAATAAGAATAAGAACTTTGACAAATGATGATTTTCCTTTAATGCTAAAATGGTTAACTGATGATAGAGTATTAGAATTTTATGGTGGTAGAGATAAAAAATATACATTAGAATCATTAAAAGAGCATTATACTGAAAAATGGGAAGATGAAGTATTTAGAGTAATTATAGAATATGATAATGTTCCTATTGGATATGGACAAGTATATAAAATGTATGATGAACTTTATTCTGATTATCATTATCCAAAAACAAATGAAATAGTTTATGGAATGGATCAGTTTATAGGAGAACCTGAATATTGGAGTAAAGGCATTGGCTCAAAATATACAAAAATGATTTTTGAGTTTTTAAAAAAAGAAAGAAATGCTAATGCAGTTATTTTAGACCCTCATAAGAATAATCCAAGAGCAATTAGGTCATATCAGAAATCTGGATTTAGAATAATTGAAGATTTGCCAGAACACGAGTTGCACGAGGGTAAAAAAGAAGATTGCTATTTAATGGAATATAAGTATGATGATAATGTTACAAATGTTAAAGCAATGAAATACTTAATAGAACATTACTTTGAAGATTTTAAAGTTGAAAGTATTAAGGTAATTGGTAGTGGATATGATAGTGTAGCATATTTAGTAAATGGAGAATACATATTTAAAACAAAATTTAGTGCTAATAAGAAAAAAGGATATGAAAAAGAAAAAGCAATTTATGATTTCTTAAATCAAAGATTAAATACTAATATAAAAATACCAAATGTAAAATATTCATATTTTAGTGATGATATTTCTATATTAGGTTATAAAGAAATAAAAGGAACTTTTTTAACACCAGAAATATATTTTGCTTTATCAAAAGAAAAGCAAGAATTATTAAAGCAAGATATTGCTATGTTTTTAAGACAAATGCACGATTTAGATTATAGTGAAATAAGTTTGTATACGATAGACAATAAACAAAATGTTTTGGAAGAATATCAATTACTCAAAGACACAACATATGATAGTCTTACTGATATTGAAAAACAATATGTAGAAGACTTTATGCAAAGATTACATAGTACAACTATATTTGATGGTAAAAAATGCTTATGCCATAATGATTTTAGTTGTAATCATTTATTACTTGATGATGAAAATAGATTATGTGGTGTAATAGATTTTGGAGATTCTGGAATTATAGATGAATACTGTGATTTCATATATTTGCTAGAAGATAGTGAAGAAGAAATTGGCGTGTCTTTTGGAGAAGATATATTAAGATTATACGGAAATATTGATATTTCAAAAGCAAAGGAATATCAAGATGTTGTAGAACAATATTATCCAATAGAAACTATTGTATATGGTATTAAAAATAATAGACCTGATTTTATAGAAAAAGGTAGAAAAGAGATTTATATAAGAACTCGCAAAGATGAAAAATTAAGGAAGTGATGATATGGTTAAAAACTATCCGGAAGAAGTAGAAGAACAAGTTGATAAAATAAAGAAAGTTTTATAAATGGTGGTACAAATGGATATATATGATTTAATGAAACAAGTTAATGACGCATTCAATCAAAGATACTGTTTCAGCAGTAAAAGAAAAAATAGTAAGCGGTA
>CAMLYN010000121.1 GCA_946491675.1 uncultured Mycoplasmatota bacterium
TATTAAACTGATTATATGGTTCATTTGTTTTTAAGATGTAATATCCACCATCTGGACCCATAAATGTTTCTATGGGAATGCCAGCCTCTTCTAGTTCTTGTTTGTAATATCTAACCATTCTTTCAGATATACCTAATTTTTCTGATAACTGTTTAACATTATATTTGTTCCCCGTATTTAAATAGTTAAGCATTTTAATGGCATTAGATATTTTCCCCATAGGTATTCCTTCTTTCGTTTATAACTAATTTAATTATACAAAATATATGAATGGTGAGCAAATTAAAATAGCACCTTTGTTTGTGTTATTTTTTATGTTACTTATATATAATAATTGGCGTTATTTTTACTAATGGCCCTTCTTCCCAAATAATTGTTTGATTTAATATCTCTTTTGGTAGTTTTTTTCTGATTGCTCTGTTTAGTTTAAGGACCTCTTTAGCTAGGTCATATATTTCCACATTTTCACATGAATCATATATTTTATCTATTCTACCTATTATAGTAATTTCGTCTCCCAAATTATCAAAAAAGTCATCTTTATTACCAATAAGTGATACTCTTTTCAAATTACCACTAAATATATATCTTGAATCTGTTTCAAGTAAAATAGGAACGTTATCACTTTCTTTAATCAAATTCATTTTTTTCTTGTCATCATCAGATAAAGAAATCATATTAAACAACTCCGAATTTTTAGTAAAAGAATTTAGAATTTCCATGTTTTCACTTATCTCTGGTATTGTCATTGTCCCATTAAGTATTATTAATTTATCTTTATCATCCATTTTTATCTTTTTTCCATTATAATTAATAGCATTATTAGCATTACAACTCCAATTAACAAAATTTTCTATAGGAAGACTATTTAAAATATAATTTGTACATTTTTTTTCATTTAAATTTGTATCCGCTTTTGTTACTTTGAAATCAATTCCACCTGCTACTTCTGTGGTTTTTTCGTAACTACTAGAAGTTGGTATTTTTGATAATTCAGATATTTGACTAATATATGAACTCATTTTATCTTCATCACAATAAATATAATTTCTAAATTTCTGCATATATTTCCCCCTTTGATCTTTATTATTTTTCTAATTTTTTATTATTATACCATAATTTTATTTTAAACATTTAATTATTTCTGCTTCATCAGGTATTCCATCAGTTTTGCATCTTATTAATGGAAGTCCAGCTTTTTCAAATATTTTATTTTTTTACTCATCATTATGAACTTGATGAGTGTTTTCTTTATTAAACGGATTATGATAACCCCCATCTACTTCGATAGTTAAACGATATTCAGAAGATGCTCTATCAAATATTAAGAAGTCAACATGGGAATGAATATTCTTTTTAAATTTCATTTCTTCGGCTGTTAGTGTGTCTAAGTCTTCAATGATTTCGTCTAATGGAACGTGAGTTATGATATCGTAACCATTTATGTTATTTTTATTTAACATTTTTAATAACTCTTCATAAAATATGTCTTCACTAACAATACCTGTTCTTTTAGCTATTTTCTGTCTTTCTCTATAATATTCTTTATAAAGCAAATCAAAACAACTATGTAATTTACTATTTACAATTTTACCATCTTGATACTTTATGTATTTAATTAGGTCTTGAATATTACCAGGTGCATTGGTTATGGCTGAATTATTAACTACTAAAATGAATTTATTGATAGCTCTAGAAACTACGACATTTAATCTATTAGGCTGGTCAGTAAAGCTTTTTATTTTGTTGTCAACACTTGAAAATATAATTATATCTTTTTCTCTCCCTTGAAATTTATCTACCGTATCTGCTTGCACGCTAGGATAATTTTTAAATTCTTGTTTTAACAAAAAACTTTGGTCTACATACGGAGAAATGATGCCTACTGTTTCATTACTTTTTATTTTTAACGATGGAATTATCTCTTCTTTGATTATATCTATTTGTCTTCTATTTATGCGCTCTCTAGTATGATTACCTTCATTAGTAACATATATTTGTAATGTGTCTTTGGAAGGTTTAGTATTAGATAAAATTATTAGCTCATTGTTATAATATTTTAAATTGCAAAAGTTTATTATTTTATGGTTACATCTATAGTGTTCTTTTAGCATAGTTTTAGTAACATTAGGATATAGTTCCATAACTGATGATAATAAATTATGGTTTTGAAAACGATATTCATTTGAAATATGATATTTTAGCCATATTTCATCGCTTTTTATGGCATTTTCATTTGTAACAACATTTGATAATTGTTTTAAATCGCCAACTATGACGACGTTTTTGGCACATGATAGTGATAAAACTGCTGTTACAAGGTCTACTTGTGAAGATTCATCAATTATTAGATAATCATACATAATATTTTTCGATAAACTCGAGACTAAAGAATAAGTTGTGCTTAAAATTACTGGATATTCTCTAAGAAATTCGTTTGAGAATTTTTTTAAATCTGCTTTTTCGTATTTTTTGCGGTTTATTTTTTTATATTTTTTTGCAAGTCGATGTTTAAATATTTCCATAGAGATTTCAGTGTAATGCTTCATTTTTTTATATTATAATTATTTAAACTTGTTTTTAATTTTTCTATTTCTTTTATTAAATTATCAGAACGGCTTTCATAATATAATTTTTTTAATTCTAAAATAACGTCATTTAGATTGTTTTCAAAAACTTTGAATGAAAAAAGGCCATATTTAATGAAATATTTTATTTTAGTAAACATTGATATATTTTCTTTATTTTCTATGTCAATCCACAGCTTTAATATATCATTATAATTTGGTTTGTGCCACCAACTTATATTTATATTTTTAGTCCGAGTCTTATAATACTTTAAAAATTGATTTGACTCTAGTTTTAAGGCGTCTAAACACTGTATATCTTTAGCGAGTTTGTTTTGTTCTTCTAATTTTCTATTTAATTCATAGGCTTTATTGTTTAAAAAGTTTATTTTATTTTCGGCATTTTCATCAGTTAATAACCAGTCGTCTAAATTAGGAATTTCTTTTTGATTTTCAATAAATTTGGTTTTGTTGGAATCTCTACCAAGAAAAGCGACTATAAAATCTAAATTATTGTTTTTTAGCTTGTCATAGACATTCTGAATGGCGGAATTGTTATTCGAAACAACAGCAACCGTTTCATTATTCATAACTAGATTAGAAATTATATTTAATATTGTTTGGGTTTTTCCAGTTCCTGGGGGTCCTTCTATAACACTTATATGATTTGTAAGAGCTTCTTCGGTAGCTCTTTTTTGACTTTGATTGAATCCAAAGGGAAATCTTGCATTTCTGACTATTCTATAGGCTGGTGGCAAAGTTCCTTTTAAATAATAATTTAAAACACTATCTTTATTTGAATTATCTAAATTTTTATATCTCGAACCTAAAACATTATAATCACCAACAACTATACTTATTTTTTCAGCAAGTTCTTTAAAATATTTTAAATTGTTATCAAAGTTATTGTTTTCTATTTTTATTCTTTCACTTGAATAATTATAATATTTTTCACTATTTTTAAACTTAATAAGATATTTATTATTGTTTAATTTTATACTCTCTATTTCTTTAATTTTGTCCACGTCATCAATCAAAATTCTTCTCATATACAAACACCATTACTTTTAGTATACCATAAACAAAATAAAACACTAATTGGTATGGTGTTTCGACATTTATAATCATGGGCGATGAGTATCATCTTTTAAAAATATAAGATAAAAATCGATTCCTTGTGTTGTATGTTAGCTCTG
>CAMLYN010000122.1 GCA_946491675.1 uncultured Mycoplasmatota bacterium
TATATTAATCAAATTAAATCCTCCTTTCAACAAGTTTTAAAATACTATTAAAATTATACTATAAATATTTCAAATTTACTATACATGCATTGAGTATTTTATAAAATAAATATATAATAATTATAGGATTTTTCTCAAAAAAATAAAGGAATGATATATATGATTATTGAAAAAATGAAAATTATTAATTTTAAAAAGTTTTACGGCGAAAAAGATATAATCTTTAATGAAGATTTTAATGTAATAATTGGTAATAACGAATCTGGAAAGAGTTCAATATTACTTGCATTAGATTTAGTATTAAGCGGTAGTCAAAGTAAGATTGAAACTATTGGATTAGAAAATTTATTTAATTGTAAAATTATTGATGAATTTATGAATGGTGATAAAGATGTTACTAAATTACCTAAATTAATAATTGAATTATATTTAAAAGATACAGGAATAATAGAATTTTCTGGAAATAATAATCAAGAAAAAAGAGAAGCAGATGGAATTTGTTTAAAAATATCACCTGATGAAGATTTTATTAAAATAATATCTGAAAGTCTAAGTAAAGAAAATTGTGTCTTTCCTTTTGAATACTATAAATGTACATTTAAAAAGTTTTCTGATGAATCATACAATAATTACAAGAAACCTATACGTCATATAATTATAGATGGTTCAAATATATCTAGTGAATATTATATGAAAGATTATATATCTTCTTTATATTCTGCTTATGCTGATAGTACATTAAAAAACTTATATAACAATGAATTTAGGAAATTAAAAAAAGATTTTGAAACTAATAGTTTATCTAGTTTGAATGATAAGGTTCCAAATGTTAATTTTGGATTATCTACACATAACAAATATTCATTAGAGAACAATCTAACTATATACGAACAAGGAGTTAACATATGGAATAAAGGCTCTGGTACACAATGTATGTTAAAAATAAAAAGTTCTATTGAAAAGCAATCAGAAAATATAGATTTGATTTTAATAGAAGAACCAGAAAATCATTTGAGTGATATTAACATGAAAAAAATACTAAAAGATATTATGAATTCTAACAAAAAGCAAATGTTTGTTACTACACATAATAGTATGATATGTTCTAGATTAAATTTAAAAAAGATAATAGCACTAAACGAAACAAATATTTCAACAACAGAATTTAACTCTATTTCTGATGATACAGCTAACTTTTTTGTAAAATGTCCATCTAATACAATATTAAATTTTATACTTTCAAGTAAAGTTATTCTTGTAGAAGGAGCAGCAGAATATATATTACTTGAAAAACTTTATGAATTATATACTAACAATAATCCTATCGTAGATAACATTAATATAATTTCAGTAAATGGATTAAGTTTTGAAAGATATTTGGAAATTGCTCAAAGTTTAAAAATAAAAGTTGCAGTTATTACAGACAATGACGAAGACTATGAAAATAAAATTATAAATAAATACTCTAAGTATGACTCTAATGATAATATAAATGTTTTTTCTGATACAGACAACTCAAGATACACCTTTGAAGTATGCTTATTTAAAGATAACCAAGAATATATAAATAATAACAATATTACACAAGCATCAGATAAGTTGAAATTTATGTTAAACAACAAATCAGAAAGTGCATATAGATTACTAGAAGCATTAGAAGAGAACACTAATAATTTTAAAATACCAAAATATATAGAGGATGCATTTAAATGGATAAAAAATTAGTATTAGCCGTTGCAGGTTCGGGGAAAACTACAGAAATTATAAATAAAGTAAATTATGATGACAAAACTATTATTATTACTTATACAGAAAACAATTATAATAATATTAGGAATAAAATAATTAAGAAGTACAATGAAATACCACCAAATGTAAGAATTTATACTTATTTTTCTTTTCTTTATAGATTTTGCTTTTTGCCCTTAAAAAAGAATTTAGATGTTAAAGGAATAGACTATAACATAATAAAAAATAAATGGGCAAAAGCAAAAGATCTGGCTTATTATATGAATATAGGCAATAAAAAAATGTATCACAACAGATTAGCAAAATTATGTAATGAAGTATTAATTACTCAAATAAAGAATAGATTAGAAAAATATTTTGACAATATTTATATAGATGAAATACAAGATTTTTCGGGTCATGATTTCAATTTTTTATTAACTATTATTCAGTGTAATTGTAATATATTTTTAGTTGGTGATTATTATCAACATACATACGACACAAGCAGAGATGGTAATGTAAATAAAAATTTATATAATAATTATGATAACTATGTAAATAAGTTTAAACTTTCTATACCTGAAATAGAATTTGATTACACTAGTTTTTTAAAAAGTAAAAGGTGTTCAAAAGATGTTTGCTCATTTATTAAGGAACAATTAAATATAAACATTGAATCATATTTTAATCATATCTCAACAGTAAAAGAAATAACTGATGAAGAAGAAATAAAAAATATTGTAACAAATCCTACTATTGTTAAACTTTTTTATCAAAATAGCAAAAAGTATGATATTATAAATGCTGATAATTGGGGTAATTCAAAAGGAGAAACTTATGAGGATGTTTGTGTCATTTTAAATGAAAACACTTATCAATTATATAAAAATAATAGTCTTAATACACTAGCTCCTTCAACAAAAAACAAACTCTACGTAGCTTGTAGTAGACCAAGACAAAACTTATATATAGTTTATGAAAAATTAGTAAAATTATATTTAAAGTAATATTTCTATTATTTTTAATAGAATATATTGAAAAAAATTAGTTATTTGATATAATAAATTTATCAGAGAGATTTAATCAAATCTTATAGTCTTAATTTCGTAAACGTGTATAGTTAAGGCTCCATAATTTGTACTTTAAAAACTTGTGATTATCACAAGTTTTTTTGTCCCACGTTATTAGCTTGGAAGACATATAACCTAGTTTTTACTTCCAAGTTACAAATATTAATAATATTTGATTAAAAAACTATATAATATACAAAAACAATATTTTAATAAAGTTAATAAACATCATTCTTTTAAAAAACTTATTAATTTTAATTGTAAATCATAAAGCCATATAATCTTCTTATTAAATACAAGGTAATTTTTTTATTTCTTCTTTAAGCTTTTTGTTTTTATACTCTAGTATATCGTCCAATAAACTGTACCATTTAATTTGAACACAGAATCTTAACTTATCGTATTTGACGTTATAGTTTAAACATCTATTCATTGGTTGACAAAATAATGGTCCAAAATGAATGCCAGTTGCATAAAAATTAATTTTACTTAAAACAACCTCTTTAATTTCACTTTTAGTAAGAAACAAGAAGTCATTAACAGTACCATAAATCAAAGCATCAATATAGTATATATCATTATTTCCTTTTAACACAAATCTATCGACTGCCTTTGATAAAATATATTTTTGATTTAGTTCTTCATTTAATTTGTCAAGTTTATCTTGATTGGTTTTTTTATATTCTTCGCTAGAAATTCTAATTTTACCTGTACCATTAGTCGAACTATCAGCATATTGATATCTTAAATATTCGACAACACTTTCTTTTGAAACATTATTATCAATTAAAAAATGAATAAACTCTGATATTGGTTCCATATGGACTGAATTTTTACTACCCGTTTTAATACTTATTCTTTTTTTAATATTGTTAATTTTAATAAAAATATCAGTTTT
>CAMLYN010000123.1 GCA_946491675.1 uncultured Mycoplasmatota bacterium
TAATCCGATTAATCCCCATACAATTGCTCCAATAATAGTAAAAACTAAACATACCTTTTGTAAAGTTTCCAATTAGATCATTCCTTTCTATTAATCACAAGTATTTTTACCAAATTTAAAAAAAATATACATTTTTTAAAAAATGATTAAATATAATTAATTGAACAGGAGTGAGAAAGTGAAAAAATGGTTATTATTAACTTGTTTATGTTGTTTAATTTTAGTTGGTTGTGGGAAATACGGTGAAAAAGATATAATTAAAGATTTAAGTAAAAAAATTGATAAAACTAACGGTTATTATTTAAATGGTGAGTTAGAAATTATTAACAATGAAGATAGTTATTTATATAATGTAGAAGTCGCATATCAAAAAGATGATAATTTTAGAGTAAGCTTAAAAAATAAAACTAATAATCATGAGCAAATAATTTTAAAAAATACTGAAGGAGTTTATGTTTTAACACCATCTTTAAATAAAAGTTTTAAATTTCAAAGTGAATGGCCTTATAACAATTCTCAAAGCTATATATTGCAAACAATTTTAAAAGATATTGAAGATGATAATGAAAAAACGTTTGAAGAAATAGATGAAACGTATGTATTTACAACTAAAGTAAATTACTCAAATAATAATGAATTAACTAAACAAAAAATAACTTTTGATAAAGATTTAAATCCTAAATCAGTAGTTATATTAAATAATAACGATGAAATTCAAATGCAAATGACTTTTAATAGTGTTGATTATAATGCGACTTATGATGAAAATTATTTTACATTACAAGGAAATATGCAAAATGCTGAAATTGAAACAACCAATAGCACTTTAGACTCAATAATTTATCCGATGTATATTCCAGAAAATACTCAACTATCAGGACAAGAAAAGGTAACAACTGAAAATGGCGAAAGAATAATTTTAACTTTTAGTGGTGATAATCCATTTACGATTGTTCAAGAAACTGCACAAGCTGCTGAAGAATTATTAACAATTCCAATGTATGGTGAACCTTATATTGTTACCGATACAGTAGGGGCATTATCTGATAATTCAGTAACATGGGTTAGTAATGGTGTAGAATTTTATGTGGTGTCTGATATATTGGATAGTCAGGAATTATTAGAAGTTGCTAATTCAATTAATACTATGATAGTAGGAAAATAGTGAAACATTGGTGAAACATAAAAAAAATGTTTCCTTTTTCTTTTTTCTATGATATAATTTAAACGGTGAGTGAAATGGCAAATAGTAAGAAAAAAAATGTAAAAAAAGTTGAATATAGTGATGATACAGAAATTTCAAAATTAATTAAGTTAGTTGTAATTGTTACTTTAATAGTTCTTGTTTTTTATGGAATAACGGTTTTGTTAAATAAAGATGATAAAGAAAAAGAACAAGAACAGTCTGCGACTATTCAATATGATGAAATATTGATTGGTAATTCTTTAAAACAACCAAATGATGAATATTATGTTATGATTTATGATGATGAGGATTATGATACAAATCTTTATGGAACATATTTAAATCTTTATGGTCAAAAAGAAGATGCAATTAGAGTTTATACATCACAATTAAATAATCCAATTAATCAAAACTTTAAAGCAGATAAATCAAATTTAGATGTTGATAATATAAGTGATTTAAAGGTAAAAAGTTCAACTTTATTAAAAATTAAAGATGGAAAAATTGAAGATTTCTATGAAGGTGAGAAATTAGTTGACTATTTAAAAGAAATCTCAAAAACCGAAGAAACAGATGAATAATTTGTTTCTAATTGGCCTGTTGGTGAAGTGGTTAACACATAACCCTCTCAAGGTTACATTCATGGGTTCAAATCCCATACAGGTCACCATATAAGAAAAATCGAGCCATAGTGTTCGTATTAGATAAACTTGATACGAATGTATCAAGTTTTTATTAGAAAAGTAAATGTCAAATTTTAAATTAATAATAGAATTTTTGAATGGTTTATGATATATTATTAAGGTGAGGATGATTAATTATGGCAAATAAAGATGTTGAAAAAAAAGATGAAGTAAAAAAAGAAATAAAGAAAGCACCTAGAAAGACAACAAAAACAACTAAAACTGTTACTTCTAAAAAAGATAATACGAATGTTTCAACAAAAAAGAAAACTACTAAAAAAGTAGAACTTGATCAAGTAGATAACAAGATTCAAGAAATAATAGTTAATAAAAATGTCCAAGAAACTGCAAAAGAAGAGAAAAAAGAAGAAAAAGCAAAATTTGGTATTTTTGAATATGTTTTGTTATTGGTAATTATTTCTTTGATTTTTTCTTTATTAGGATATTTTATCGGGTTAAAAGGTAATAAAAATTTAGATGATGATTATGTTACTGTAAATAAAGAATTAAGAGAGTTTATTGAAGAATATAACTATATTTTAGAAAATTATTATGGTGAAGTTGATGAATCAGAATTAATTGAAAATGCTCTTAAAGGAATGTTATCTTCAATAGATGATTATTCAGGTTTTATTGACAACGGTTCAAATAATAATAGCATATCATTAAAAGGTGAATATGAAGGATTAGGTATTGGTGTATTGAATGATAATGATGGTAATATTATCATTGCTACTGTATATAATGATAGTCCAGCGTCTAAAGCAGGAATAGAAGTTGGAGATATTGTTATAAAACTTAATGGTGAGGATTTGACTGGTCAGGATAATTCGTTATTAGTTGACAAAATAGCTGATTTAGATAATATTGATTTAACTGTAAAACGTGGCGATCAAGAACTAGAATTCAATTTAAAGAAAGAAAAAATAGTAATTAAATCAGTTGCTTCTGAAATGTTAGAAGACAATATTGGGTATATTCAAGTTAGCCTTTTTGCTGAAAACACAGATGAACAATTCCAAGAAGCTTTGACAAATTTGGAAGAACAAAATATGAAAAGTTTGATTATTGATTTACGTGGTAATGTTGGTGGACATTTAACTTCTGTCAAAAATATGCTTAGTTTGTTTTTAAATGACACACATGTTATTTATCAAACTGAAGACGAAAATGGTGTAGAAAAAGTTTATTCAACTGGTACAAAAGATAAAGAGTATAAAATAGTAATTTTGCAAGATTTGGGAAGTGCTTCTGCTAGTGAAGTTATGGCTAGTGCATTAAGTGAACAATTAGGCGCTTATATAATAGGAAATACTAGTTTTGGAAAAGGAACAGTTCAAACTGTTAGGATAGTAGAAGGTGTTGGCGAATATAAAGTAACAACTATGAAATGGTTAACTTCTAATGGTGTATGGGTTAATGGTAATGGAATTAAACCAGATTTAGAGGTTTCATTAACTGAAGATTATTATAAAAATCCAACCAGAGAAAATGATGCACAATTTCAAGAAGCTATTGATTATTTAAAGGGAGAAAATTAATTCTTCCTTTTTTCTTTTAAACGTTGTATAATAGAAATAAGGAAGAGGTAATGTATGAAAAATATTTGTATAGGAGACAAATTTCAAATACAATGTTATAAGCATAATGGCAAAATTCATCGTGCTTGGGATGAAGCAATAGTATTAGATATAAAAAAAGATTATA
>CAMLYN010000124.1 GCA_946491675.1 uncultured Mycoplasmatota bacterium
ATCTAAAGAAGAAGTAGAAAAAGAAAGAGAAATCTTAAAAGAACAAGCTATGAATGAAGGTAAACCAGCCGATATAGCTGAAAAGATGGTTGAAGGTAGATTATTAAAATTCTATCAAGAATCATGTTTAGAAGAACAAGCTTTTGTTAAAGATGATAGTATTAATGTTTTAACTTATGTTAAAAATAATGGCGGAACAATTGATAATATGGTTAGATTTGAAGTAGGCGAAGGTATGGCAAAAAGAGAAGAAAACTTCGCTGAAGAAGTCGCTAAACAAATGGGTGAGTAATCACTCATTTTTATATCACTGAATAAAAAAACTTAACAAAATTTTTTGTTAAGTTTCACAATTTTAAAGGTTTAATTTTGTAAAAAAATTGTATAATTTTACGAAACTTTACATATAATATATTTGACAAGTAATATTATTTGTGATATATTATTCGTACCGGAAGCAATTGCTTTGTCAGGTCTATAACTGATGTATGATTTTTAATTTAGTGCTAAGCACCATCTCAGTTAGGAATTAGGAACGTAAGTTCCTTTTTCTTATGGTAAAAATAATTTGACTTCTATAAAACTTGTTGTGGCTGTTATATCAGTTCCTTTCGTTAAATATAATTCATATTTTTTATGTAGATAATGTGACATTATATCAGCACTTTGAATACCAAAATTATATTTTGAATTATAATTTCTTCCTTTTATTTTAAGTCCATTTTTTAAAATAGGTTTATGAATTATAGAATAATCATAATTAATAATGCCATTTACTAATTCTTCATAAATGCTGTCTTTTAAATTATAATATCCATTACTTTTAGTTTTAGCGTCATCGATTTTAATATTAAGATATACTGGTTTAGTTATGTCAATTTTCTGATTATCTATGGCATATAATATTATTTCTTTAATGATTCTTTTTTGGGCATAATCTGTGTATCTACCACGGGCAGATTTGTCTTGCATAATTGAATCATAAATTTTTTTATTGTTAATAAATACTCCGTAGTTATATTCCCTTTTTATTAAATTAAATAGTCGCCTGCTATCTTTAGATTTTATTTTAGTTGTTCCTTTTATTTCAATACAATTATTATTGCAATCATTTTTATTTTGATTGCAATATTTGCATTTAATACTATTAATAACACTTTTATATTTATTGATATAATTTATATAATCGTTGTTTGAAAAAAAGAATAATCCACCGAATATACATGAATTTTCATTAGAATTTAATTTACCTGAATCATCCATTAATATAAATATTTCATTTTTCATTGCTTTACCCCCATCTAACAGCTATTTTAAAAAATTGTACTAGCAAGTTTTAAGAAATTATAAAATCATTGTTATTTAGCCTAAAAACTATAAATAGATTATATCATTTACATTAACGTTTGACAATAAATTATATGTATGAAATTTAAAATAAAAGAAGTCAAAGTTTTTTAAACTTTAATTTCTTTTTTAATCTAATAATTAATATTAAAATTATTATTAGAGCTAATACAATTAAAATGTTATCAATGATAAAATTAATAATTGAAAAAGTTAAGCCACCACTATATATTACTGAAAGTGTATCAACAATCTCATCATTAAGCAAAATATCAATAGTTCCGATTTCTCCTTTTTTAGTAAAATAATCTAATTCATTTAGTCCTTTATATTCAAATTTAAAGTCATCTTTATTAATGGTTGTTTGTAAATATTTGGAAACTGTTTCAGTTGCTTTTATTTCAAACTGCTTTTCTTTACTATTTTTGGTATCTAAAGTTACAATTGTATCATTTGGGGTAACAATATCTAAATAATGATAATTAGATGTATAATAATCATATAGCATTAAAGCATCCATAATATGAAGTGGTTGATTACTTTCACCATCTGCTTCTGTTGTTATCAATAAGTATTCAACACCATCATAATTAGCGATACTAGATAAACAGTATCCAGCTTTAGTTGTAAAACCAGTTTTAGATCCATAAATATAGTTATTAGTTAAACCATAGCGATTTAAATAATTAGAAAAGACACTTCTAAATATTAAAGAGCCATCACTAGTAGTATAACTATTAGTTGTATATATTTCTTTAAATAAAGGATTTTGTAAAGCGTATTTAAGAATAATACTAATTTCTTTAACCGTAGAATAATGATTATCAGTATCAAGACCTGATGTATTAGCAAAATGAGTATTAGTTAATCCTAAATACGTAGCCTTATCATTCATTAATTTAACAAAATTATCTTCATTACCTGATATATAATAAGCTAAAGTTCTTGTTGCATCGGCTCCTGATGGAAGTAAAACACCATATAATAAATCTAGGTAAGTAACTTTTTGGCCAACCCTAAAACCAGCTACTGAAGCATTGGCTTCAATTAAACCATCTAATGCTTCATAAGGGACTTCTACATATTCATTAACATCTTCAATATTTTCAATTGCAACAATCGTTGTCATTATTTTAGTTAAACTAGCAATATAAGTTCTTTCATCAGCATTTTTTTCAAAAATAATAGTATCATCATTCATATTGTATAAAATTGCATGATTGGAATTTATTTCTAATGCTTTAATATTAATTGGAATAAAAATGATTAAAAAAACTAAATATTTTAAATATTTCATTAAACCTCCTACATATAAATTTCATCAATAATTTTTAGTTTGCTAATTTGTTTTAATTTATCTTTTATTTTATTAAAATTATCGATAGTAATATTAATATCATAAATTGGTGATTCAAAAAAGTCCTTATTAATAATAGTACTTTCATTTAATAAATAATCGATTTCTTTAATTTTAGAATAATCAAATGAGATTCTAATTAAAAAGCCTTTTTGCAATTCTTTAATTCTTAATCCGTTTTTAGCTGCATTACTATAAGCTCTAACTAAGCCACCAGCTCCTAGCTTAATACCGCCAAAATATCTAATGACAATACATAAAACATGATCAAGATTTTCTTTTTTTAAAATATTTAAAATTGGAAGACCAGCGGTACCGGATGGTTCACCATCATCACTTGCTTTAATATTATTATCCACAATATAAGCATAACAATAGTGAGTAGCATATTTATATTCTAATTTTACTTTTCTTAATTTTTCGTTGACATCACTTAGACTATTAACTTGAAAATAAATGGTAATAAATCGTGATTTGTTAATAATAAGTTCATTCTTACTATCGATAACTGTTTTCATAAACCTCACCAAATTAATTATAACTTATTATTTAAAATAAGTCTAGTTTGTGATAAAATAAATAGATATGAAAAAGTTTAAAAAAATCTATATTGAAATAACTAATATTTGTAATTTAAATTGTTCATTTTGTTCAAAAGATGACAAACAAGAACGAGAAATGACTTTAATAGAATTTGAACATATTTTAAAACAAATTAATAATTATACTGATTATTTATATTTACATGTTAAAGGTGAACCTTTATTACATTCTAAAATAGATGAAATAATTAATTTATGTAAAAAGTATCATAAACAAATTAATATAACAACTAATGGAACTTTATTAAAACAAAAATTAAAT
>CAMLYN010000125.1 GCA_946491675.1 uncultured Mycoplasmatota bacterium
GTCTTTTAGGGGTCGTAATATGTTTATATTCCCCTTTTTTCGACAAAATTCGACAAATTTTACTCACCATTTACTGTTGGTTTCTTTTTTGTTTTTTTTTGTAATTTTAGTAGTATATTTTATTTAAAGTGAGATGATGATATTGTGAAAACTTTGTTTTTAAACTCTACCATGGACTTTATTTGTCGTTATCATCCTTATTCTGAATTAGAACAAAAACAATTACGCTACGGATTAGAAGGAATTTATTTGACTATTACTAAAATGGTAGTACTAATAATTCTTTCTCTGATTTTGGGTATATTTAAAGAATTTATTATTGTAACAATATTATTTAATTTTATTCGATATACAGGATTTGGATTTCACGCTGAAAAAAGTTATCAATGTTTGTTATTTTCAACATTTAATTTTATCGTTATTCCATATATATTTTTACATATAGAATTATCTTATATTGCCATATATGTGGTTTGTGGCATTTGTATTTTACATTATTTGTTGTTTGCACCTGCCGATACAAAAAAAAGACCACTTCCTAATAAGAAAAAAAGAATTATTCGCAAAATTATTACAGTGATGATTGGGATTATTTATACTTTAATCATCATTTTCATAAATAATCAATATTGGACTGGAATCATATTATCTTCTTTGATTATACAAGCTATCGTTATTAGTCCTCTTACTTACCGATTATTTAATCAGCCATATAACAATTATAAGATGTTAAATACTAAATAGTATTTAATATAAATTTTGAAAGGAGAATGAATATGAAGAAAAGATTATCTATGATTTTAGGAGCTGTAGCTTTAATGGCTACTGGAGCAGCTAGTTTGGGATGTTGGTGGGTATTTGCCGATGAGCCAAATTCTTGTGAAATTTTCAATGATTAACAATAAAAGCTGAATAATTTTTTAAGAATTAATACGCCCCCATTTCTTGGACAAATAAAGAAATGAGGGTTTTATAGGTTATGAAGATAAAAGTGATATATATAATAAAAGAAAATATTTATAAATCATAAAGAAAGATATGATTATCGTAAAATTCCTTTAAAATTAACAAATGAAAACTATTAAGCAAATTATCAAAATAGTTATATAATAATAGCTAAACTAAACTTAAAATCATAAAAAAAGAAGTTATTCTTCTTATAATGAATTTATTAGTAAAATTATTTGATCATGAATATAAATAATTAAAAAGATTTGAAGCTTTAGCAGATAAAATTATGGATTTAGATGAGGAATATTCTAAATCACCAGTTTTAAAACAAAACATTGATGCAAACAAGGAATTTAAAAATAAAGATTCAGAAGGATTAATATTACATTAAGATTAAGAATAAAAATATCATTATCAACTTTATCAATAGCAATAAAAAAGTACGTAATATTAGAAAAATTAAACAATACGAATAATAAAACAGCAGATTTTTTTGACCTTATTAAAACAGAAATGTTATATAATTAAGAAAAAAAAATATAGATAACTTAATTTTAGTCAGTACTGATTACAAACTATAATTCTCTAATTAGAAATAATTTATAAGCTATCCAATTGTTAATATTCGAATTAAAATGAGAAAGTCATTTTTTATTATTTTTAATATTTTTTATGCTAATTTCTTGAATATAATAATTATCTATTATTTCTTGTCTTTCTTGAATCCAAGGATTCTCTTTGATTAACTTTGTAGCAAAATATAACCCGTTTCCTCTACCTATCCCCTTAGATGATACTCCTTTTTTGTTCCTATCTTTCATATTTCTATGTTTTTTGAAAGTGTTAGAAAATATAAAATTAACTTTATTTTCTAATTCATATATTTCTATTGTAAGATTTTTCTTCCTACTCTCAGCCGCTGCTTCAATTGCATTATCAAAATATATACCAATTAGTTTGCAAAGTATTCTTATTTTTTGCTCAGTTAATTTTGTTAATATACCCTTTGAATCAATACTAACATCGGCAGTTAAGTTTATTTTTTGCTTTTGAGCTAGAGCAGCCTTATAATACATCAACCCCTTTATTCCTCCTTTCGGTAAATATTTCAATTGTGTTACTGCTTGCCCTTCAATATTAATATTATCTTCTAATATTTCATCTATTTTGTCTTTTACCTTTTTCTCATTTGTTAAACATCTTAGTACTGCTAATTGATTTTTATATTCATGTCTATTTAATTGTTCTTTTTCTATCCAATCTTCAAATGTTTGAATATAATTAAATAAACTATCATATTCAGCTGCCAATTTTTTATAATTATTTTTACTTTGTATAAATATAATTGTAATTATTACGAGTATGACTACAATGATAAGATTAATTATATACTCCAATCGAAAGATATCTGAATTTACCATATTATATACTAGAGATGTCAATTCAAATATAATGAGTATAAAAAAAGCAATATTATTAATAGATTTTTTAGGGACAATATTATCGTAAAACTTTATTAATTGAACCTGCAATGCTTTAATTCTGAACAACACTATTGTTATTACACTTACAATAACATTTGAAATCAGCATAATGATATAATCAGTTCTAATTTTTGAAGTACTAAAAAAAATCATTAAAATTATTGAATATATAATGTCTGAGCATATTATTAAGAACATTAATATGCTACAACTGATTATACTCTCTTCAAAAGTAATATTAAATAAATATTTATAAATAATAATATTTAGTAAAAATATTGTAATTGTATATAATCCAGTATATTGAATAGGGTGTAATATTATTGATATTACTGTTAACAATAAAATCAGGAATATTTTTATCCAATAGGGCCTATTATTTTGGGGCTTTACTACTTTATTTATAACATAATATCCTAATAATGACATTATAAATGCACATATAAAACTAGCGAACACCTCTAACACGATTAAACATCTCCCTTCTTTTTTCTCTAGATACGTCTTTGAATTCTTCTTTATTCTTAAGTTTTGCTATGTTTTCTTTAAAGTTATAACTTTCTACTTTTTCAATATTTATTGCTACTCCTCTACTACACTTAAAAAATCGTTTATCTAATTTTTTTAATAAATCATTCAATGATTCTTGTATAAAATATTTCCCTTCATCTGTGTAAATAATACATCTTTTGCTTCCTTGCTCTCTTTCTATTTTTACAATATTTCTAAATTCAATATTATACGCTGTATTTTTATATTTGTACCTTAGTACTTTATACTTGTTGTCATAATTTTTCATACAAATCAATAGTGCATCTTGTAATTTTTGCTCAGGGTGTTCTAGTTTATTGATAAAGTCTACTAGCATTAATCTTTTTCCTAAAGCTTCATATCTATATTCAGGATGACCCGATATCATTATAATCATAGATACCCAGTCATCAAATTCTTCTCTAATCATTCTAGCAGCATCTATTCCTGAGCCTTCCTCAGTTTTTATATCTAATAAATATATTTTAAAAC
>CAMLYN010000126.1 GCA_946491675.1 uncultured Mycoplasmatota bacterium
GCCATATGTTTAATAAAAAAGAAAATTAAGTTACTATTCACTAAAATTACAATTAATAGTGCAGATCATAATACTATGGTCTGTTTTTTTATACAATAAATTTTAAATAAAGGAGGAATGTTTATAAATAAAATTGGGAAAATATTAAAACAAGAAAGATTAAAAAATAATTTAACTTTGAAAGCACTATCAAATATTTCTAATATATCAATCTCTACTTTAAGTAAAGTTGAAAATGATAAGATAAAAAATGTTAGTAGTGTTTATTTATATAGATTAAGTAATATATTAAAAATAGATTATGGCTATTTAATTAGACAAAGGTGGGATATACTTCCTACTTTTTTTTATGAAAGGAATTCTACTTTTGCTGGTAAATAAAATATACAATGAGGACTGTCTAATTGGTCTTAAAAAAATACCAGATAATTCTATTGATTTAGTTGTCATAGATCCACCTTATGATATTTCTACTAAAGGTGGTAAAAAAGGAACTGGTAAATTATGCAAAGAACTAATTAAGTTAGAAAATGAATTAAAAGCAAGTAATTTAATTAATGGATTTGATTTATCGGTGTTAGATGAATTAATTAGAGTTATGAAAAATATTAATATTTATATTTGGTGTAATGGTAGACAAATACCTACCTACATTAAATATTTTATGGATAAACTTAATTGTAAATTAGAAATTATTATATGGGGAAAAACTAATCCTATGCCCCTACACAATAACAAGTATTTAGGCGACAAAGAATATTGTTTGTATTTTAGAAAAAATGGTTATTGTCAACCGAGCAATTATGAGGATGCTAAAACAATATATTTATCTACTATAAATGTTAAAGATAAACAAATATATGGGCATCCTACAATAAAGCCACTTCCCCTAATTAGAAAATTAATAAGGAACAGTTCAAAAGAAAATGATTTAGTTTTGGACTGTTTTTTAGGTAGTGGCACTACTGCAGTCGCTTGTATTTTAGAAAATAGAAATTATATCGGATTTGAAATAAATAAAAAGTATTTTGATATTGCTAATAAAAGAATTAATGAAACTACAAAGGAGTTGATGCTTAATGAAAATAAAACAAATACTAAATAGTTTATGGTGGAAACATAAATGTTTTTGGGGAAATAGATATAGAGTTATTAAAGATGGTAAGACTATTGAAAATTTACTTATTTATCATAAAAAAATATATATTTTAAAGGATGGTGGTAATAAATGAAAAATAAGTATGATGAATTAAGAGAAATACATCAAAAAAGAGTTAATGAATTTCCATTAATGTTTGCTTTTAATCAAGAGCAATTCGATAACGGTATGAAAAATTGGGGATTAGAGCCAAGTGATACTGATAAAATATATTCCATCGGTGGTGGTGGCTATATAAGAAAAACTGATCTAGATACTTATAATAAACTGTGGGAAGATATAAGAAAAGAACATAATGAGTTAATAGAAAAAGATAAAACTGGTGCTGGTTATATCAAAGATATGTTTATTAGTGAACTTGAAAATCACGAATATAGTTATACTCGTGATATATCTAGTACACTAGATGCTTTAGAACTCACTTATGAAGATATTAGAAATAATCCTACTCTTAAAAAAGGATTAGATTTAGCAATAAATGAAATCATAGATAAGAATTATGATGATTATGAAATAGATTAAGGCTGGTGGTTATATGATAAAAGAATTATTAAATTTTAAAAGTGTTGAAAACGATGATGTTATGTATTTAGATATAGATAACTTTATGGACTTTGTATATCAAAATAATTTATATGAATATACAGATGATATTTACGATAATAACGATTTAGAAGAACTGGTTAGAAATACTTTAGAAAGATCTGGCTGGGAACGAGTTAAATATATGTTAGATGATATTCATAATACAAATGAAAACTATTATTTTAAAGATGGTTATGAAAATTTTAGAAATATAACTCGTAAAGATATTAATTCTATTATTGATAACATGGTAAAAGAATTAAATAAGACCAAGGAGGATTATGAGTTATAACAATAAATTAGTGAGGGATAGACTATGAGTTTATCTCTCATTTTTTTATTGTTAATATTGATTTTATTTATTGTTGGTTTTATATATATTGAACCAATTATTTCAAAACATAAAATCAAAAGTAATAATGAATATGGATCTGCAAGATTTGCAACCGAAGCAGAAATTAATAAAAATTTTACTAAAGAAAAAATTTCTAATATAAATGAAGTTGGTTTTCCAGTTTATTATGATAAAAGTGTTACTCATGTATGGTTTGATAAAGAAACTCCCCATTATGTTTATTTAGGATCAAGTGGATCTGGTAAAAGTGTTACTTGTGTTATTCCAATGATTAGTTTTATTGCTAATGCTAAAAAGCCAAGAAGTGTTTTTGTAACTGATCCTAAAGGCAAAATATATCATGTTACTTCTAAAATGTTATATGATAGAGGCTATAAAATTTTAACAATAGATTTTAGACATCCAGAATTGTCTAATCATATCAATATACTAGAGCCGATTATTTGTGAGTATGAAAAGTATATTGAATTTGAGAATAAAGCCGATAATACAGATAATGAAGAAGAAAAATTAGATTATTTAAATAAGTCAATTTCTAGTTATGCTGAAACAAATAGATTAATTACTTCCATAGCATCAATGATCACTTATGATAAATCACAAGGTAAAGATCCTTTTTGGAATAATAGTGCCAAGAATCTTCTTGAGGGACTAATTGGCTTTTTTTTGGAAGAATATAAAGATGGTAAAGTAAAGCGAGAACAAATAACTATGACCTCTATTCGTAAATTTCAAAACTCTACTATGGAAGAAAAAAACTCTAAAAAGTTTAAATATTATATTGAGCAAAAGCCTTATGGTGCTAAATCTAAAGACAGTTTAATTCCTATTTTATCATCAAGCGAAAACACTTATAAATCTATTACTAGTGTGTTTTCAGAGAAAATGGCAATCTTTGATGACGTTAATGTTGCTAATGTAATTAGTAAATCAGATTTTGATTTTAATATTTTAGGAAAAGTTAAATCAGCACTATATGTTATAGTTCCAGATGAAGATAAAATATATTATTCGCTTGTTACTATAATTTTAGGATTATTATATAAAGAACTTGTAAAATTGGCTAACTCTAATGAAAACAAAAAAGTACCCATTGAAATTGACTGGATATGTGATGAATTTTCTAACTGCCCACCATTAATTGAACCCAGTATTGAATCAATAATATCCGTTGCTAGATCTCGTGGATTAAGGTATCACTTATTTATTCAAAGTTTAAGTCAATTAGACAATGTTTATGGTAAAGAAGTTGCCCAAATTATTCTTGATAACTCTGGACTCGCTTATTTAAAAACAAATACAATGGATACTGCTGAAGCGATTAGCAAAAGATTAGGTAAAAAAACAATAGA
>CAMLYN010000127.1 GCA_946491675.1 uncultured Mycoplasmatota bacterium
TCCTAAAAATGTTAGCTCCATAAAATCTTCCTTTCTTTAATTATTATATCATTATTTTTTAACATGTGATATACTTAGAATTGATTGAATGTGAATTTAAAAAATAGTTAGTTTGACTCAAAATTTTTTTAGTATCCATAATTTTAAGTAAAATTTTAAAGTCAATCTAAATTGAAGTAACACAAATATCTTGGGATGATATGCATCATTTAAAATGCATGTTTAAAACAGATGACGATTAGAAGAAATAAAACGATAGCAATGAGCTTAAGAAATTTTATAACAAAAGTCTTAGTTTTTATCTTTAGCAAATCTCCTCTCTACAAAGATTAGAGGTAGATATTCAACAACTGATATTCCCATTTCTTTTTATTTTTGATAAAATTAGATTGCTGGTGATGATATGATTGATAAAAGTAAAAATGAATATAATGTATATATAGATGAATCTGGAGATGAAGGAATAAATAAGGGCTCTAAATATTTTATTTTGACTGCTATCATTGTAAAAAAAGAAAAGGATTTGGAAATATCTAAATCTGTTGATTTAATTAAAGAAAATTTAGAGTTGTCAAGAAAAACTCAATTACATTGGAAATTATTAAAAGGTATGCCCAATAAGAGAATGATTATGGATGTAGTAAGTGAACTTGATATAAAAATAATTAACGTTATTATAGATACTAAATGCATTCAGTTTATTCCGTCAAATAATATTTATAATTTTTTTAGTGGATATTTATATGAAAGAATATGTTGGTATATGAATGATAATAATGGTGTGGCAAATATCAATATAAGTGCTAGAGGAAATTTATCAAAGGAGAAACTTAGTAATTACTTAAATGATAAAAATCATAAAAAATTTAATATTGATACTAATTGTATAAAACAAATAAAGATAATTCCTAATGAAAGAAAAAAACTTTTACAATTAGCAGATTGTTGTTGTAGTGCATTATTTCAAGCTCTTAAATATAATAATAATATTCATTTTGATTATATAAAAAGAATACAACATAAGTTATATTCTAGAGGTAGTAATTTGTTAAGTTATGGGTTGAAATTGGTTCCAAATAATAGTAATTCAATTGAACTGAAAAATTTAGTTAATTATTTAAAAGCATCAAAAAAGTGAGCTTTCCCCTGACTGAAGGAACCCACAAGGCAAGCTTGCTGGTGTGAATTTATCGCACCCTTCAGTAACTCAGCGAACTACTCACTCACTGACTAAATATTATCAAAAAAATAATATCTTGTCAAATATATTATATGTAGAAATAGAAAAAGTAGACAAGAAATGTTTATATTTAATAAAACAATATTGATAATTATGGAGAGTTTATTATGAAAAAATATGAAAAAGAAATTATTTTTGTCGCTGGAACTTCAGAGTCTGGGAAAAGTGGAGGAATAAATTATTTAAAGGATAAGTATTCTAATATTCAACATATAAAAATTAGAGATGTTTTTCCAAAAGTATATGAGGATACTCAAAGTCGTTTATCTTTTGATGAATGGCAAAAAGCAGAAGAAGAAAGAGATTTAAATAATTTTTGGAGATTATTTGTAAATAAATTATATGAAATGACCGAACCCGAACGAGATATTATTATTTTGGATACCATGTATGGTGCAAAGGGAATGATAGAGTTATATAATATACTTGGAGATAAGGTACATTTATTATATATTGATGCTCCCTTTGATGAGAGGGTTGCTAGGGAATATAAAAGATTAAGAACGGATTCCCCACGAGGTACGAGAAAGGCTGATTTATCAATCACAATTGAAGATATAGTTGAAAGAACAATTAACAAAGATAAAAAGAAAAATAGTAAAGGTGCAAATAAGTTAAAAACTCTTTCTTATAGTAATGATGGTAAAACTTTAGAAATTGATGGTTCTGGTCGTAAATTTGCATATTTAATTAATAATGATGGAACGATTGAAGAATTTCATTATATGTTAGACGAATATGTAGATTATATTAAAAACAGAAATAACAATATTTAATAAAAAGTATAGTGAAATTTGGTATGTCAGTAGATTGTTAAAAACTTTTCATTATTGTTACTGTACTGAGATTTTAATAATGAATTGATTTGGGTTTTAATATATATTTTAAACTGTAGAATTAAATAAGTTCTGCATTTTATTTATGTTTTGACATAAAATTTAATTTTAAGACATTTGGCTGAATTTTAGAAATATATAAAATAACATCATATTAATAAATTATATGATAAAATAGATTTATACTACTTATTAAATGATTTGGTGATTAGAAATAGATGGGAGGTTTTAGATGAACTTGAATGAAAAAAAAAGAATAGCTAATTTGGTATATACGTTTGCTGATAAAGCTAATATTACTAATCGAGAAGAGATAGATAAAACTATCGATAGATTGTGCTTAATGAGTATAAACGATTCTATTGATGCTATTTTAGTTTCATTAAATGATTTATTAGCTAGAAAAGCAATAACGCAAGAGGATATTTTTGATAATGTTAAGTTGATTTTAGAATTAAATCCAAACGAATATAAATCTATAGATGATTTAATTAATAGACTTAATTTTATTAAAGGAATGAATATGGAACATCCTAATATGTCTTTGACGGAAAATCACGAGTTAGTTGTGACAATTTTTGATAAATTTAATGAACTTATTTTAGATAAATTTGATTGTTATTATACTGGCGGGCTTATGGGATATTTGGCGACTAACCATAAGTTAGAAAGGTATCATAGCGATTTAGATTTATTTATAAATGAGAAACAACTTATTATGTTAAAGAAGCTCGTTGATTATAGTGATGATTTTAATTTTGTCAGTAATATGGATAGTAAAGGAATAAATGGTCACGAATATAAAATTGTATATAAAGATACTGAAATGAGTGTTGGTTTATTTTTATTTGAAAGAAGATTTGATAAAGGTATAACTTTAAAGGAATATTACTATGAAGGTCAAAAAGACGAGAAGCAGTTGTTTGTAAACGAACATCATTTTTCTAAAGATTATACTGATATGACATTTTCTGACGAAGTTAGGTATCATAATGGGATTCCATATAAAATGGTGAGTTTAGAGAGTATTTATTATTCAAAGAAAGGTTCACGACCTAAAGATAGGTATGATGCAAATATCATAAAAAATTATATAGATATGAATATTGTTAATAAGTTCGATATTGAGGGAAAGAATAATTTTGATATAAAGCACAAACCGGTATCTGATTCAATTGTAAATATTACTGGGCAGATGATTCAAGGTGAAGATAAAAAGGATTTTAAAATAAAGTAAATTATATATTTTTTTGATATACTGTTGATAGGATGTGATTAAGATGAATTTAAAAGGAAAATATGTGTTTTTTGATATAGATGGGACTTTATCAGAGTTTAGAT
>CAMLYN010000128.1 GCA_946491675.1 uncultured Mycoplasmatota bacterium
ATTTTCTCCTTCTTCTAACATATTGGTAATAAAAATACCATATCCTTTATGCGGGTTATCAACAACGACATGAGTAACAGCCCCAATTATATATTCTCCTTGAATGATTGGTGATCCACTCATCCCCTGAACTATACCATTAGTTTTTTCTAGTAAAGCTTCATCTGTTATTTTAAACGAGATGTTTTTAGTTTCTTGGTTAGTACTAATATTAGTAATTTCTATCTCATATTTCTCTATTATATCATCATTTAAAACAGTTAATATTTCGGCTTTACCTTCTTTTATATCTTCTGGCTTAGCTACTTTATATAGTTTAGAGTTATCAATCTCATCAGTATAGGTTCCAAAAATACCTTTGATGGTATTTTCATAAATAGTTCCTTGTGTTCCTTCTAAATTAATTTGAGCATTTTTTTCACCTGGAACGCCATTTGAACTTGGTTCAATATCAGTAACAGTTGATTCATATATACTACCACCTGAAATAACTAGCATTTTACCTGTTCGACTATCTGTTATTTCATGACCTAAAGCCCCAAATAATTTAGTATTAGGATCTATATAAGTTAAAGTACCAATTCCAGTAATGCTGTCTTTTACATAGATACCTGTTTTGTAATTATTGTTTGAATCTTTAGTTAATTGTAAATCAATAGATTTAGTAGTATTATTTCTATTAAATTCAATATTTATATTACCATCACTAGTTTTAATTTTGTTAGTTAAATCGTAAATTGAATTTATTTCTTGATTATCAATTGCTGTTATCATATCGCCAATTTCTAATCCGGCTTGTTGAGCAATATATTCGTCATTAACTTTATAAAAACCGACAACCATAACGCCATCAGCTTTTAATTCGATACCAATATTCTCACCACCAACGATAATGTAATCTGAATAAGCATTAGCAAAAACGGGAATACATAGAATAGTTAGAAGAATAGAAAGAAATGTTTTTTTAAACATATAAAACATCTCCTTTCTTATCACAGACTACATTATTATTATGGCTTGTTTTTGTAATTTTATTATTTAAAAATTTTTATTGTCGATTGATGATTTAAATAATAAAAAATCATATAGCAAACGATATATAAAGTATTTATATAGTTCATCTTTTATTTGTTGGTACTTAGATTTTTTTAAAACTATTTAATATTTTTTTAATGGTACAATTCCATTCAGTTAAATTTTAATTTTATAATAACTTATTAATATCATCTATTATTATTTCCCTTTTTTATATCGATTATTCTAACAAAAAAGACTTATTCTTTAATTTCTAAGTCTTCTAAAGTACCATTTTCAGTTACAATTTTATTAATATTTTCTTCGATGTTTTTTAATTGATCATCACATTCTTTGATCAATTTCATAGCTTCACTATATTTATTAATTGAATCTTCTAAATCACTATTATCACTTTCTAAATCAGCGACTATTTTTTCTAATTTTTTAATTTTTTCTTCAAATTTCATTATTTGTCTCCTTTACATTTACTATTATATTACCATCATTTAATTTGATATTTAAAATATCATCTTTTTTAATTTCTTTTACACTTTTAATTATTTTATTATTTTTATAAGTCAAACTAAATCCTCTTTTTAAAATGTTTAAAGGATTAACTAGTTCAATTTTATCAATCAAATTGTTTAATTTGTTGATATTATTTTCTAATTTAGAATCAATACTTTTATTTAGATTATTTTTGATCAAATCTAACTTTTCTTGATTTTTTTCATATAAAATTTTGGGATTATTTAATATATATGAATTTTTTAAATTATCTAAATATAATTTTTTTAGTTCAATTTTTTTATTAATTATTTCGTTAACTTTATTATTTATTAAATCTAGTTTTTGTTTTTTGTTTTCGTAAATAATTAATGGATTTTTCAAAATATATGAACTTTTTAAACTATCTAAATATAGTTTTTGAATATTTATTTTTTTTAATATATTAGAACTTAATCTTATTTTTAATTGATCAATATATTTGCTTAAATCAGCCATATTAGGAACTGCCATTTCAGCAGCACCAGTTGGTGTGGGAGCTCTTAAATCAGCTACAAAATCGGAAATTGTGAAATCAACTTCATGACCAACTGCACTTATAACAGGTATTTTTGAATTAAATATCGCTCTAGCTACTATTTCTTCATTAAAAGGCCATAAATCTTCAATAGAACCTCCACCACGGCCTACTATTAATACATCTAAATCAAAAGTATTGGCTAATTCAATATTTTTAACAATATCTTTGCTAGCATTTTCACCTTGAACTAAACTAGGAAATAAAATAACTTGTCCAATTGGATATCTTCTTTTAATCGTCGATATTATATCTTTAATAGCTGCTCCTGTATTAGCTGTTATAACACCAATTTTATTTGGATACTTAGGGATTGGTTTTTTATATTTTTCATCAAATAAACCTTCACTAGCTAATTGTTTTTTTAGTTTTTCAAAAGCAATATATAAATTTCCTACTCCATCTTCCATCATTTCTTCAACATAAATTTGATAATTGCCTGTTGCTTCATAAACACTGATTCTTCCTGTAATTAAAACTTTAGCACCTTCAGTTGGGTTAAAATTTAATTTTCTCGCATTATTACTAAACATAATTGCATTAATCTTGCTAGTTTCATCTTTAATTGAAAAATATAAATGACCTGAAGAATGAGCTTTAAAATTAGATATTTCCCCTTTAAGGAAAACTTGTTGTAAATTAATATCAGTATCTAATAAATGTTTGATATAACGATTTACAACACTTACACTTAAATATTTATCATTCATGTAACACCAACTCGTGATATACTTTATCTAAAACAGCATTGATCATTTTAACAACTTCATCATCACTATAAGATTTAGCTAGTTCAATAGCTTCGTTAATACTAACAATACTTGGTGTTTTTGTATATAATAACTCATATATACCCATTCTTAAAATAGCAATATCAGTGTTTCCTAATCGATCAATTGTCCAATTTTTTAAATATTTATTAGCAATATTATCAATATCATTTTGATAAGTTAATACTCCATATACTATATCTTTCACAAATTCATTATCTATCTCTAAATTTTCTTTAATAACATCTTCAACTTCATAAATCATGTTATTTTTTTCATAGACAATTATCTGATAAAGTATCGTCATTATAATTTTTCTTGATTCACTTCTATTTAACTGTTCCATAACAACAACCTCGTTTTCATAATATTCATTATATCACGAATTATGATAATTAAAAAGCCTAAATTTATTATATTTAGACTCCTGACTTTGACAGTTTTGAACAAAAAAATACTATTAAGCCTTTATTTATAACG
>CAMLYN010000129.1 GCA_946491675.1 uncultured Mycoplasmatota bacterium
AATACCACTTACGATTAGTTTGTGGTATGTTGCTTAAATGGGGTTTCAAAAGGGCTCTCCCTTTGCACACTATTCCTAGATGGCTTGTCCTTCTTGGTAGTGTGTTACTATCTTGTCTTAAAGATAGTCAAAAGCAAAAATTCATTAGTTACGAAGTTTATTTTGTATTTTTACTGTTTTTTAAACTATTATCTATGAAATCCCTGTGTAGGAGTTTCTTGTTGGAATTGACTCATATAATCAATATAATCAGGATTTTTAGATAATGAATTACACATATTAGCATAAAAAATTAATTCTTCTTTAGATAAACTTCCTTGCTCAAATTCTTTATCTAAACTATCCAATTTAGATTCTAATCCAGCAGATAAACCATCAAGATGTGGATCATGTGCAACAAATAAACTATATGCAATTTCATCTATAACTTTTTTATAACCAACATTTTGTGTTCTTAAATCATGAAATATTTTATTACCTTCCTTGGTTCTCTGTTCAGCAATTCCACCTGGTTGTAATTGATCTGGTGTATAGGCTTGTTCATAACACATAGTTGCCTTATTTAATTCACCAAAAATAGACATACCAGTTGCATAATCAGTACGATAATCCGATAATAAACTCACCTGACTTTGTAATGAACTTATTTCTAAATTTGCACGCTCACTATTAATATCTAAAGGAAAACTATTAGTTTGATCCTTCAACATAGAAATAGTAGATTCATATTGTCTTTTTTTATTATCTGCATAATTTTTAATCACTTGTTTTATAACGCACATTTCTTCATATTTTGAATACATATTTATAACCTCCTAATTAATTATAACACACATTTCAAACTTTTTTCATTGTATCATAATAATTATACTATTATTTACAGCTTTTAATATCATTTAGATTTTCATCTATTAACCTAATAGTTTCATTTGTATTAAGTCTATTACCATCACCACCATTTTGGATAAAATCATTCCATTCTTCTAACACAATGTCTATATTATTTTTATTTACTTTATCTCTTAGTATAGCTAAAGCAGTATTTTTATAATTCATTAAAGCAACAGCTCCAAGTGCTTTATAATATGATTTTTCAGGAATATTAGATTTTTTATAAAATTCCATTGCCATTTCATCAGTTACTTTTCTTGGATTAGTAAGTATTATTTTATTACATCTATATATTGTAGTAGCTCCTTCCAATTTAATGTTTTCTGCATCTTTTGGAATTTCTACATCATATAATGTATCACCTCTATGAAGCCATCTTAATATACAATCTTCAGTTGCATAATTAAACCCACCAAACTCTCTACCTCTTTCTGCTTTCGGGTTCCATGTGTTTGCTACATTAACTTCGCCAATTTTATATTCATAGTTAGCACCTTTATTTCCAAACATAACTTTTATAAATTTATCACTCATTATCACACCTCACTAATCAATCACTTTTATATCGGTTAACTCTTGATCTTCAAAAATTAGTTTAAATGTTTGGCAATATTCCCATTTCCCATTAAAAAATACATTACCCTTAAATTTATAATTATCAGCATAGTTAACTTTGCACCATTTACTTAATAGAAAAGCAAGTGCAGTAGAATGACTTACTAGTGCAATTCTTTTCCCTTTGTGATTTTTTAAAACTTGCATTAAAGCATTATACATTCTATCTCTAACTTCTTTTTGAGATTCGCCATTTCCAATCTTATAATTTTCATCATCAAATTGGTGTTCTTCAAAATCACTAGGTAATTCATCCCAAGAACTAATTCCAAATTTTCTTTCCCCAAAATCATCTATTGTATTAATATCAATATTATTTTTATCTGCTAAATATTTTGCAGTTGCAATTGTTCTAACATAATTAGAGCAAAATAATATATCTATATTACTAAATTCATCATTTTCAAATTTTTGTTCTGCAATTCGTTCTCCATCAATCGATAAAATTTGTTTTTCATTTTTAATTTGTAAATTATCTGAACTTATCAAATAATTAGGTTTCAAAGTTTTTGAATGTCTTATTAAATAAATAGTTGTCATTATAAATCACACTCCACATACTCAATATTGGTAATATTATTATTATCATCAAATTCAATTTTATAAATACTAGGATTTTTAGGTATTCCATCTAAAATTAGCTTACCATTATAACTAATATTAAAATTTCTTCCATCAAACTCAAAATGATTACAAATGGTTTTCAAGTATGACAATAAAATAATTTCATGCATTACTATTACAATTTTATTGTTATCCCCATTTAATAAATCATTTATGAATGAACTAAATCTTTTATCTAATTCATATAATGATTCACCATCAGCAATTTTAAATCGTTTATCTTCAAAAGATAATTTTGTAAAATCAACAGGTAAATCTTTAATGTATTTTACACCAAATTCTCTTTCATTTATTCTTTCATCAAGTTTAATTTTAATATTGTTTTTTTCAGCTAAATATTTTGCAGTTTCTATTGCTCTTGATGAATTACTTGCATATATCTCATCAATATTTTTCAATTCATCTACATTACATAGTTTTTTAGCATTCTCTTCTCCAAGTGGCGATAAAATCATATTTTTATTAAATTCATTCCATAAAATATTATCGTTATTAATATAATTTTCAATTTCCACAAATGGAGCCGAGTGTCTTATCAAATATATAGTTTTCACCCAATCACTTACCTTTCATATATCTTATTATATCACAATTTAACTATAAACTTAAACCAAAGTCATCAGATTTATCATAATCTTCTTCTAATTCATCCATATTTTTAACTCTTGTTTTTAAACAATCTGGTGCCTTTACATATTCAAATAATTCATCTTGTTTAGTTGTTCCCCTAGATATTTTAATTACATCATTCATATCAAAATCATTATTATCATAATAATCTTTAACTTCGATAGTTGTTTCATCTTTAACATATTCGTTACCAAATTGTAATATTTTTCTAAAAAATTTCTTAATTGTTTCTAATATTGCTTCAATATAGTTTCTTAATTTGTTATTTTCTTCAGTCAAGGCTTGATTTCTAATAGTAAGAGATTTAACTTCTCTTTTAAGATTTGTATTTTCTTTTTCTAATATTTGATGGCTTTTAGTAAAAGTTTTTACCTCATTAAATAATTGTTCTATTTTAGGTTGAAATTCTAATACCTTTTCAGTTTCTTTAATAACATTATTCATTGATTCAAAAGTTTCGTTTTTAACCTTAATATATTCATTACCAAATATAGTGTTCTTACTAGATTTCATTTTATCATTTAAATCGTTTATAGCTTGTTCTAAATTTTTATTAATAGTTTCAACTTTATTTTCATAATATCTAGTTG
>CAMLYN010000130.1 GCA_946491675.1 uncultured Mycoplasmatota bacterium
AACTAATTGCTATATTATTAGTATTGATAATGAATGTTTGATAATCGATCCAGGGGCTGATTATAATAAAATAGTTCGCGAGGTTGGTTCTTTAAAACCAATTGGTATAATTGTTACACATTATCATTTTGATCATATTGGTGCTTTAGAAGAAGTAAAAAATAGATATAATATTCCAGTTTATGACATAAATAATTTAGAAGAAAAAGAATATATAATAGGTAACTTTAAATTTGAAGTTATTTATACTAAAGGTCATCATAATACATGCATAACAATTTATTTTAAAGAAGATAAAAAAATGTTTGTCGGTGATTTTATTTTTAAAGATGGTATTGGTCGAACTGATTTAGAAGATGCTGATGAAATAGAAATGATAAAATCTTTAAACAAAATAAAAAAATATCCTGATGATATAACAATTTATCCAGGACATGGCGATACAACTAAATTAGGTTATGAAAAAAATAACATTTAAAAACTAACTCAATTGGGTTAGTTTTTAATGTTTGTTAACTTTTTGTTTGTGAATATAAATATCTTTTTTCATTTTGTATGGAGTTCTGGTATCAGTGATACCTAGAATATAATCAACACTAGTGTCATAAAATAAAGCTAAACTTATTAAAATTCTAGTTGGAATATCATTAGTACCAGTTTCATATTGAGAATATCCTGTTTGTGACATGTTAATAATGCGCGCTAATTGAGTTTGCGTTAAATCAACATCTTCCCTCAAATCTCTTAATCTTTGGTATGCCATGAGTACACCTCCAACTTTATTTTATAATCGTGTTTACTTATTCCTTTGTTTTTAACCTGTTTCGCGTTAAATGATTAATAAATAAGTGTATACTACATAAAACAACCTAAATCTATTATATATTAGCATTAAAAAAAGATTATAGTTAACAAATTGCACAAAACGATAATAATGATGTATGAATTTATAATTAATAGGTTTATTAACAAATTAATTGATTTTTACCTTTATTTTAATATATAATGTTGCTAGGTGGATTCTATGTTAGAAATAGACGATTACATTTCTGTTAAAGATATGAAAAAGTATAATCTTAATTATGATTTTGTGAAGCGACACAACGAAAAATATCTTAAAGCTAAATTGGAACTTTATAAAGATTATTTTGATAATATGTATAAAGGAATTGATGATAATATTTTATTGGATGAGGAACAAAGAATAGCTATTTTGACTGATGAAGATTATAATTTAATTGTAGCAGGAGCGGGAAGTGGTAAAACAACTACAATGGCAGCTAAAGTTAAGTTTTTAGTTGATATAAAGAAAGTTAATCCTAAAGATATAATTTTAATTTCTTATACTAATAAAGCTGTATCCGAATTAAAACAAAGAATTAATAAAGATTTTAAAATTCCTGTTTTAGTTTGTACTTTTCATAAATTTGGAGTAGAAATATTAAAGAATAAAACTGATGAACATTTAAAAGTTCTAACCAATCCTTATAATTTAGTCAAAGATTATTTTGATAAGGTATTATGTAATGATAATGAAAAATTAAAAGAGTTTTTAAAGTTTTTTGTTTTTTATTTTGATATTCCTTTGTTTGCTTTAAAATTTAATAGTTTAAATGATTACTTTAACTATAAAAAAAGAAATGATTATCTTACTTTAAGATCACGATTGAATGAATATAATAAACAAGTAATCGATGAAAGAACAAATAAACGCTATACAATTTTAGGTGAATTTTTAAAATCTAATGAAGAAGTTATGATTGCTAATTTTTTATATTTAAATGGAATAGATTATGAATATGAAAAACCTTATCCTAAATTAGATAAAAGTAAAACCTATTTACCAGATTTCACTATTTATCAAGGTGAAAGAATATTTTATTTAGAACATTTTGGGATAAACAAAAATGGTTATAATAAATTATTTGGTTACATTGATAGTTTAAAATATAAATATCAAATAAATAACAAGCGAAAAATTCATAAATTAAATAATACAACTTTAATTGAAACTTATTCTGGAACTGATTTATTGACTAACTTAAAAGAACAACTATTAAAACATCACATTATTTTAAAACCTAGAAATGCTAAAGAAATTTACGCTAAATTAGTCGACACATCTAAAGATGTCTACTATACTAGATTTATTATTTTTTGCCTTAATTTTATTCAAGGTTTTAAAGTTAAAGGATATAGTAAAGAAGATTTTGGTAAATTAAAAGCAATTTATCAAGATGAAAGAACAAAAATGTTTTTAGATTTTGTTGAAAATGTTTATGATTATTATCAAGAACAATTAAAAATAAAGCATTATATTGATTTTGAAGATATGATTAACCAAGCTTATGAAAAGTTAGATGATGTCAAACTAAACTATAAATATGTAATTATTGATGAATATCAAGATATATCTCAACAAAGATTTAATTTAGCTAAAAAAATAAGTGAAGTTAGTGATTCTAAAATAATTGCTGTTGGTGATGATTTTCAAAGTATTTTTGCTTTTGCGGGAAGTGATATATCATTATTTACGGAATTTAGTAATTTAATGGGATACGCTAGTCTTTTAAAAATAACTCATACTTATCGTAACAGTCAACAGTTGATTAATGTTGCTGGTAGTTTTGTTATGACCAACCGAAAACAAATAAAAAAACAATTAGTTTCACCTAAACAATTAGAAAATCCAGTTATGGTTATTGCTTATGATGATTCTAGTAATAAAACGAAAAATAAGATTATAATGTTAAATAAATGTTTAGATGATATTCAAAAAAAATTTGGCAATAACCAGAAAATATTATTAATTGGTCGTTATAATTTTGAAAAATATTATTTAATTAATACTGATGATTTTTATGAAATATCAGCTGATAAAATAAAAGCAAAAAAATATCCTAATTTTGAAATTGATTTTTTATCTGCTCATTCTTCTAAAGGATTAGGGTATGATCAAGTTATTATTTTAAACGGTGACGATGGAACATATGGTTTTCCTTCACAAATTAAAGATGATCCAATTATGCAAGTAATTAATGTCGTCGATAATTCTTATTTATTTGCGGAAGAAAGAAGATTATTTTATGTAGCTTTAACAAGAACCAAAAATAAAGTTTATATTTTAACGCCAGTTAATAATCCTTCTAGTTTTGTTTTAGAAATAATTAAATATAATCAAGTTAAACTTTATAATAAAACAGGAATTAAATTATCAAAAAAACCTCATTTGTGTCCTAAATGTGGTTATCCTTTAATTAGAAAATATAATAGTTTTAAAATAAATAATCTATATATTTGTAGTAAT
>CAMLYN010000131.1 GCA_946491675.1 uncultured Mycoplasmatota bacterium
CTACTCTTAAATCTTTTAACCTTTTGAAATACATACTACCCTCCGTTATCATTACTAAAATAGCACAAATAAACTCTTAAAACTTATGTGACGTAATAATTTATGTGCACCAATAGTTGCCAATTATATTTTGTGTATTTTATCAGATTTTATGTTATAATTAGATTGGAGATGTTAGATGAAAAGAGAATTTTGTGCTTCAGTTTTTGTAGTTAATCCTACAAATAAAAAAATTTTATTATGTCATCATCAGAAATTCAATCGTTGGGTTCAACCTGGCGGGCATATTGAAGATAATGAGTTACCAGAAGAAACTGCTTTACGAGAAACTTATGAGGAAACAGGTGTTAGGGTTAAATTATTGGGTGAAAGGTTTCCTAGAGAAGATGATTTTATAAGACCTCTTGGGATTCAAAGAAACCGTGGTAAAGATGGATCATTGCATGTTGATATTACTTATATTGGTATTCCTTTAAACCAAGATAATGTAATTGAAGATGATGAAATTGATCGTTGTGCGTGGTTTTCTTTAGAAGAATTGGATGATATTGAAGTATTTCCAGATATAAAAATAAGTTTTAACTATATTTTAAATAATATAATTAAATAGGAGGTTTTGGGGGAATGGAAAATTTTAGGACGATTTATGATGTTTGTTATGATGTTTTGTTTGTAGTAACAAATAATATTACTAATATATATTATGAAGATAATAATAGAATTCTTTTAGAATTGTATGCATTCTTAACTACCGATAATACACAATTTGAACGAGTATTTTCTGATATAACTTATTTTAAATTTGATGATGATAAACACTTTTATAAACAAATAATGATGCTAATTATTGTTAGTAGTTCTTATTACTTGGCTTTATATCAACATGATCACGATATTAGTGCTGATATTAATTTGGAAATAATTGATGATTTGGAAGAGTTATCTAGTTGCGATATTATTAAAATGTTTTATGATTTAGATAATAATCCTAGTATTGTCGATTATATGAGAGATTATATGGATTTCTCTTCTAAAAATTATATTCTAAAAAATGGTTGTCTTGATTCTATATTTAAAAATAAAAAATTAAAACAACTTTTAAAATTAAATCCATTTGAGGTTTTTAATTATTTGAATTACATTGATTTAGATAGTTTATTAATGACAGAAAAATATATTCAAGATTTCATTGATCTTTATGATGCTTCTTTATGTGCAGCAAAAGACGATGTTAGTGAAATTTTTGAAGATATTGATTCAGAAGACCAAAGTTTGTTTTATGAACATTTAATTGAAATTTTTAAAGAAAAAATAAGAGAACATTTTAATAATGACGAAGAGCATATAAATGAATTTTTTAGTTATATATTTTCTAATATTTATGAAACATTGACGGTTATGATAAAAAAGGATAAAGTTCCTAGTAAGAAGTATCAATCATTATTAAAATTATTTTCTAGTTGTAATTATCATTCAGAGGAGTTATATATGGCATTTATGCAAAATAATGATATAGCATTTATGTTAATTGATTTTTTTATTGATACTAACGATGATATATATGAAGTAGACTTAATTACGAAACGTGATGATTATATGGAAGTTGGGAATGTTGAAATTTTACGTGATTTGAATCCTTATTATGACGAAGAAAACATTGTATTTGAACAGATTAAACAAAAAACAAAAGAGTACCCTAATTAGGTACTTTTTTCTGCGTTTTCAATTAATTTAGTTATTAAATCTTTGTAACTTATTTTTTCATTCATAATCAATTTTGGATACATACTAATTGATGTGAATCCTGGAAGTGTATTAATTTCGTTTAAATATACCTTTTTATAATCTTTGTCATAGAAAAAATCAATTCTCGCTAATCCTTTTAAGTCTAGTATTTCAAAGATTGTTTTAGTATATTTTTTTATTTGTTTTTTAATATTGTTAGGAATATTGGCAGTTATGCTTGTTTTTGCTTTATTATTTTGATATTTGGTATCATAATCGTAAAAACCATCTTTAGTAATAATTTCTCCTATTTCTGAAATTATTAATTTTTTATCTTCTAAAACAGCACATTCTAATTCTTGAGCATTAATAAATTTTTCGATTATGACTTTTTTATCATACTTTAAAGCATTTTTAATTGCTTTTTGATATTCATTTTTGTTATTGGCAACTTTGATTCCAATTGATGATCCGCCATTAGCTGGCTTGATAATTACTGGAAAGGGAATAGTTAGCTTTTTATTTTTTTGGTATATTTGATAAGGAACTTGTGGTATTTTATAATAATTTAAAATTTGTTTTGTTCTTTGTTTATCCATACAGATATAACTTGCTCCGCATTTTGAACCAACATATTTTATATTAAATAAGTCTAACATTCCTTGGAGTTTTCCATCTTCACCATTAGTTCCATGAATAATAGGGAAAACAACATCGAATTTCTTTATAAAATCAATAATATTGGTTATTTTTTTATTATTATTTATCCATTCGTTATTTGGTGTTATATAAACACAATCTAATTGAAATTTCGTAGTATCGATATTTTCAATAATCGCTTTAGCTGAATTACATGATACATTGTGTTCTTCAGAAACACCGCCATATATTAATAATACTTTTTTCATATTTTAATCCTTAAATTTATTTAAATAATAATCTCTTAGTTCTTTAAAACGGTTATAATGAACTACTTCTCTTTGTCTTAAAAAGGTAAGTGGAGCGATAACATCAGGATCATTAGTTTGATTGATTAGTTTTTCATAAGTTACTCTAGCTCTTTGTTCGGCTGCCATATCACTTTCTAAATCTGCCCAGTAATCGCCAGTAGCTTCGATGTAAGCGGTTGTGAATGGTACTCCACTTGCATCAATAGGAAAATTAGCGTGGTCATGTTGGGTGTAATAACCACTTAAACCATTAGCTTTCAATTCTTCGATTGTTGCCCCTTTCATTAATTGTTGGATCATCGTAGCAATCATCTCCCAGTGAGCCATTTCTTCTGTTCCTATATCTGTTAATAAGGCAAATCCTTTTTCGTCTGGCATAGTATATCTTTGATTTAAATATCTTAATGATGCTCCTAATTCGGAATCAGGTCCACCATATTGGGCCATCATACTTTTAGCTAGTTTTAAATCTTTTTTAGTAATATTAATTGGATATTCTAACTTTTTTACGTATTTCCACATATTTACTCCTCCTTTAATTTTCCCATGGCCAAGGACGATTATCCCACATCCATGGCATATT
>CAMLYN010000132.1 GCA_946491675.1 uncultured Mycoplasmatota bacterium
CTTATAAAATAAGGCTTTATGGAAATTTTAAATTTCAAAACTGTCAAAGTTGGGGCATTCAAAACTTGTTTTGAATTTTGTTCTATCTTGTATATTTTTTGATATTATTATATAATTAATATGGTGAAATAAAATGTGGAAAATTATTAAGTGGCCTTTGATTTATTTTGTAGTACAATTTTTATTAATTTTTATTTTAGCTTATTATTATTTAAATGGTGGAAATAATATAGAGGGATTTAATAGTTATTTAAATGATAAACAAATATACATTGCTATTGTTTTAGGAATCATATTTATACCACTTTTAATTCATGATTATCGTAAATTTAAGGAAAATGGTAAAAAAATAAATATTGGTGGTTTAATCTTATTAGGTGTTATTATTAGTTTATTATATAATGTTTTTGCATTTTATTTAAATGAATACTTTTTAAAAACTGATTTATATTCTAATCAAAGTAATTTAATTACTACTTTAATTAGTACTGGTTTAATCGGTCCTATAGTTGAAGAGTTAATGTTTAGAGGAATCATTTATAATGAATTGAAACTTAAATTATCACCAATGAAAGCTATCTTATTAACCACTTTATTTTTTGCAATAATTCATTTGAATATTTTACAAATAATTTATACTTTTGCTGTTGGTTTTTTATTTATTTTCTTTTATGAAAAATATAAAGACATTAAAGCAGCTATTATTTTTCACATGACTTTAAATATAACGACCACTTTATTTTTACCATTTTTAATTAAAAATATTTTTGTTCTTAATTATAGTATTTTCTTATTTTGTTTAGTTGTCTTATTTATTGTATTTAGTTATACGAAAATACTTAAACCATGATATAATAAAAGAGGTGATTGTATGAAAAATTTATACATTGATTTTGATGGCGTGATAATGGATACAATTGGGGTTACTTATGATATGTTGGATCGTTTGGAAGTTGATAGAAAAGATCCAGATAAAATGAAAGAATTTTATTCTAATTTAAATTGGAAACAATTATTAACTTTAACACCCATTATTAATGACGGGTATAATTGTTTAAAAAGAATATTTGCATCTAATAAATTTAATGTGGCAATATTGACTCATGTTAATTCATTAGATGAAGCTGTTGCTAAAATAAATCATATTAGAAAATATTTTAAAGACGTAACAATAATTCCCGTTCCAAGAGAAATATCAAAAACAAAAATTTGTTTAAGCAAGAATGCAATATTAATTGATGATTATTCAGGAAACTTAAAGGAATGGGAAAGTGAAGGAGGAATTGGTATACAATTTTCTCGTGACTTAGCTAAAGATAAGGGATTCCCAGTTATTGATAAATTAGATAAGATTATTGATATGTTTTAATAAAATAAAAGAATGAGAGGAAATATTTATGTTTTTATTTACTATTGCATTATTTTTTATAATGATATTTGCTATTGTTGATTTAAAAAAAGCATTTCATATGTTACAACAAAATTGGTATAATGATGGTAATCGTTATTTAAAATGGATTAGTAATAATAGTCGTTTTGTTTTTCTATGGTTTGATTATATTTATATATTTATTGCTTTAATCGGTTATTTTATCGATTATAATATTTTAAGTATTATATTTATACTTTATTATTTAATTATTACTTTTGTATTATTAGATAAATATAAAAATGAACAAGTGAAAAAACCTTTAGTATTTACTAGTCGCATTAAAAGAATGTGTGTAACAATATTTATTTTATATCTAATTCCTATTTTAACTATTTATTTAACTTTTAATAAAGATTTAGTATTTATTTATTACTTTGTTATTGGTAGTTTAGTTTATTTTAATTATTATATTGTTTATTTAGCTAATATTATTAATAAACCTGTTGAAAAATTAGTTTATCTATATTATAAAAATAAAGCTAATAAAAAATTGAAAAGTTTAAATCATATGGAAGTTATTGGTGTTACTGGTAGTTATGGTAAAACTAGTACTAAAAATATTATTAGTGATATTTTAAATATACGTTATATTGCTTTTCCTACTCCTCAAAATTTTAATACTAATTATGGATTAATTAGAACAATTAATGAGTATATTGACAAGTATAATGATTATTTTATTGCTGAATTGGGAGCATTTAGAAGAGGAGATATCAAGAGTCGTGCTAGTATTGTTAAACCGAAATATGGTGTTTTAACTAAAATAGGAACAGCTCATTTAGATACTTTTGGATCAATTGAAAATACAACCAAAGCAAAATTTGAACTTATTGAATCATTACCTAGTAATGGAATAGCTTTTTTAAATATTGATGATGAATTACAAGTAAATTATAAATTGAAAAATAAAGTAAAAGTAGTTTGGTATGGGTTAAATAATAAAGCAGATGTTTATGCTACTAATATTAAATATTCTAGTGATGGAATGAGTTTTAAAGTTCATTTCAAAGGTGATGATAAAGATTATGACTTTGCTACTAAATTATTAGGTGAAGCTAATGTATATAATATTTTAGCAGGTATTGCGGTTAGTAAAGAACTTGGTTTAAATATTGAAGAATTACAAAAAGGAGTTTTACAAATTAGGCCAATCGAACATCGTTTACAGATGCGTAGATATGGTTTAATTACTTATATTGATGACGCTTATAATTCTAATCCTGTTGGTTCAAAAATGGCTTTAGATGTTTTAAAGTTAATGCCAGGTAAAAAAATTGTTATTACGCCAGGTATGATTGAAATGGGTAGTAAACAATATGAAGTTAATTATAATTTTGGTAAATTTATAGCTGATAGTGTTGATTTAGCTATCTTAGTTGGGACGGAGCAAACAAAACCAATTCAAGACGGAATTAAAGATACAAAATTTGATTTAGATAAGTTAGTTATTTTAAATGATGTTAAAGAAGCAATCGCAATTGCTCAAAATTATTTCAAAAATGAAGAAACATATATTTTGTTAGAAAATGATTTACCTGACGTTTTTAATGAGAAATAGTATTTCTCTTTTTTTTGCTTAATTTGACAAATATTTTATTTTAAACTATAATAAATCCGATTTTTAAAGGGGGATTTTTTATGAAAAGTGAATTACGTGATTTAATAGTTTTAATATTTGAAGGTTATTTAAAAAGAAAAGAAGAAAAACGTTTATATCAGAAAGATAGTTTGATTCCAGAACAAATTATTTCAATGTATTATAAAGCTAATGAATGTCCACAATTT
>CAMLYN010000133.1 GCA_946491675.1 uncultured Mycoplasmatota bacterium
TAAAAATTTAGAGTTAGCTGTAATAAATACTGTGGCTGCTTTAATTGGAATGATACCTGAAGGATTAGTTTTGCTAACAAGTACGGTTTTAGCCGTTTCGGTTATTCGTTTAGCTAGATTAAATGTTTTAGTTCAAGAATTATATTGTATTGAAATGTTAGCAAGAGTCGATACAATATGTTTGGATAAAACGGGAACGATTACTGATGGGAAAATGGAAGTAATTGATGTTATTCCTTTAAATAAAAAATATAATCTTGAAGAAGTAATGGGGAATATCGTCAATAATTTAGAGGTTGATAACGCGACTAGTGAAGCAATTAGTAATTATTTTAAAAAATATGATAATTACGAAGTTATAAAAAAAATACCTTTCTCACCAATTTATAAATATAGTGGTGTTGAGTTTAAAGAAGGAAAATTTGTTTTTGGCGCTCCCGAATTTTTAACTAAAAAAGAAATAAAAGAAGTTAAAGATAATCAAGATAATCGAACTTTACTTATTTGCTTTAATGATGAACCAATTGGGGTTATTGTTTTAAAAGACACGATTAGAAAAAATGCTAAAAAAACGTTAGACTATTTAGCTAAACAAGGCGTTGATATTAAAATAATATCTGGTGATAATGTTAAAACAGTTAGTAAAATTGCTCGTGATGCTGGCTTAACCGATATTAGAAGCATCGATGTCTCATCTTTAAATAATTTAGAATTGGAAAGTGCAATTTTAGAAAATAATATTTTTGCTAGAGTTACACCCCTTCAAAAAAAACAAATGGTTGAAATATTACAAAAAAACAAGCATTTTGTGGCAATGACTGGTGATGGAGTTAACGATGTGTTGGCTTTAAAACAAGCTGATTGTAGTATTACCATTAAAAATGCTACTGATGCTGCTCGTAATGTTAGTCAATTGGTTTTATTAGATGATGATTTTGATGCAATTCCAAGCATTGTTTGTGAGGGAAGAAGAACCATTAATAATATTGAAAGAAGTGCCACTTTGTTTTTAGCTAAAACTGGTTATGCTTTCTTTCTCGCACTTATTTTTATGTTCGTTAATTTTAATTATCCTTTTCAACCAATTCAACTAACTTTAACTAATTTTTTCACAATTGGTGTCCCATCATTTATATTAGCTTTAGAACCTAATAATAAGCGAATTAAAGGCAATTTTTTGATCAATGTTTTTAGCAGATCTTTACCAACATCATTAACAATTGTCTTAAATATTGTTATAATTGCAGTATTAGGAAACTTTTTTAAATTAAATGATGTACAAATATCAACATTATGTGTTATAATGACAGGGTTCACTGGTTTCTTATTATTATTTAAAATATGTTTTCCTTTAAATAAATTAAGATTAGGTTTGATTATTATCTTAATTTTAGGTTTTATTGGAACATTAATTGGCTTTAGAGAATTTTTTGCCTTAACAGTATTAAATTTAAAAATGTTTGCATTTGTTTTAATTTTAGTTTTTATGTCGCTATTAATATTTAGTATAATGAGTATTTTAGTTGACAAGTTAATCAAAAAATATCCTAAATTTTTTAAATAGGAGGAGTTATGACATTATTAATTACACTTTTATTTGGTATGACAATTTTTATTGGAACTTTAATTATTTTAATTACTAAAGATAATAAAAAAATAGCTGAATTATCAATAAGCATTGCTTTTAGCGTATTACTTTTATTGATATTTTTAGAAGTTATACCTCATACATTAGAACATTTAGATTATTTTTCAATGATATTTTATGGTTTAATTGGCTTTGCTTTATTAAAACTATTAGATTTGTTTATTCCCGAACATGAACATTCTCATAAAAAAGATCATGTTTTTCACATTGGAATTATGGCAAGTGTCGCTTTGGTAATTCATAATATTATTGAAGGAATGGTTTTATATTCAACTTTACAAAGTAATTTAAACTTAGGAATATTATTAGGAATCGGAATCGGTTTACATAATATTCCGATGGGAATGGTTATTTCTAGCTCTTTAGAAATAGCAAATTATAGTAAAAGTAAAATATTATTAACTAGTTTTATTGTTTCCTTAGCTACTTTTGTTGGAGCTTTAATCATTAACTTAGTAGGGGGAGTTAGTGAATATATTATTGGTGTGATGTTTGCGCTAACTTTGGGTATGCTTATTTATATCGTCTTCTTTGAATTATATCGTCATTTGAAATATCAAAACAAAAATAATAATATAACGGGATTTATTATAGGAGCAATTATTATATGCATAAGTTTAATCTTTCACAATCATTAAAAAATAATTATATTGTTTATATTTTTATTATATCTAGTTTAATTAATAGTGTTTTACTATTATTAACCACAACTGGTTTAGGTAATATTCGTTTTATTTTTAGCGACTTAGTTATATTGTTATTGATTTGTAGTTTTTCTTTTTTAGTTAAAAAAAGAAATCTTTACTTTCTAATATTTTCAATAGTATTATCTTCAATCTGTTGTATTAATTCTGTCTATTACAACAATTATAATGATTTTGCTTCTGTTTATTTATTTGAGACAATGTTTCAAGCTTTTAAACTACCTAGTGAAGCAGTAACAAGTGTTTTTCAAGTATCTGATTTCATTTTTATTTGGCAAATTCTATTAATGATTATTTTATATCAAAAACAAAAAGCTGAGAAAAATGTTGTTAGTTTTAAAAGATATATTTTATCAACATTTGCTTTATTTGTTATAATTTTATTGTCTTGTAGTTCTAATGACATATATCGACTAACTAATGATTGGAATAAATCTTATGTTGTCCGTAATTTTGGAATATATAATTATCAAGTAAATGATATTTTTACAATTACTAAAAAGTTTTTATGCCCAAACTGTGGTAAAGATGAAGCACAGGTTATCATTGATGAATTTTATCGCAATAAAGAAACAAAAGAAAATGAATATACTAATATTTTTAAAGATAAAAATATTTTGTTTATTCATGCTGAAAGTGTTCAGCAAATGTTTTTAAATAGTGAGATTAATAATCAAGTTATAACACCTAATTTAAATAAATTAGCTAAAGAAGGATTATATTTTAGTAATTATTATTCGCAAGAAAGTGTTGGAACAAGTAGTGATACAGAGTTTACGATTACTAATTCAATTTTACCAGTTGGCACAGGTACCGTATTTATTAATTATGACTATAACAATTAT
>CAMLYN010000134.1 GCA_946491675.1 uncultured Mycoplasmatota bacterium
AAAACTAAAGTTATAACTATCATCATTAAGTGGTAGTGGTAATTTATAAGTATCATTACCTTCTTTAGATAATTTGTCAATACTAGGTCCACCAGGATAAGGTAGTCCTAATACACGAGCTACTTTATCATAACATTCGCCCACAGCATCATCTAAAGTACCACCAATTTTTTCAAAGCTATAATTTTCTTTCATATAAATTAATTCTGTATGACCACCACTAATAACTAAAGCAATTAAAGGAAATTCCATTTTTTTAACTAAATTATTAGCGTATATATGTCCTGCGATATGATGAACAGGAATTAAAGGTTTATTATAAATATAAGCAATTGTTTTAGCGGCGATTAAACCAACTAATAATGAACCAATTAAACCTGGACCATAAGTAACAGCAATTGCATCTATTTCATCCATTGTAATACTAGCTTTAGTTAAAACTTCTTCTAAAACAATTGTAATACTTTCAGCATGTGAACGACTAGCAATTTCTGGAACTACTCCCCCATACATTTTATGAATGTCAATTTGTGATAAGATGACAGTTCCTAAATCAATATGCCCATCTTCAATAATACTCATACTTGTTTCATCGCAAGATGATTCGATTGCTAATATTTTCATGAGACTCTCCTTTCCATTAAATATCCATCAATACCATTATAATATTTAGGTCTTATTGCAATTATTTTAAAACCTAATTTTTGATATAAATTAATTGCCTTATTATTATTAATATTTACTTCTAGCGTAATATTTACAAAATTATAGTTATCAATAATATATTTTAATAATGTATAAGCAATATTTTTTCTACGATATTCTTCTTTAACAAAAATATAATTTACTTCTAATCGATCATAAATAATACTATAATCTAAAAATCCGACTAAATTACTATTTATAAAAAAACCTAAAACTTTATTAAATTGATTAAAACTTACTTTATATTCACTTAAATCATTAACTAAATTTAAATCATTGATTTCTTTTAGCATCTAAATTTTCTTCAGCTTCTGTTTTCTTTAAATAATTAGGTTTTAATATATGTGGATTAATGGGAGTATCAAATTCATGTTTTTTAATTATTTTAATTATATCGATTTTATCATTATCAGTTATAACAGTATGATTAAGAGGATATTCTTTTTCTAGATCACTTAATAAAATATGTTGTTCATTGAAATAAGGATTTAAATTCTTATCATAAATTGCACCATAAACATAGCCACGTCTTGCATCAATTAAACTAACATTATAGTTTGTATTAGTGTTAGTAGTGGCTAATAATTCTAATTCACTTAAAGGAATGATGGGAATATTTAGACAAAAACCAATTATTTTAGCAATTGTAACTCCAACTCTAATACCAGTAAAAGAACCTGGACCATTAACAACAAATATTTTATCAATATCTTTAATATTTAGTTTAGTTTTAGTAAAAGCTTCATCTAAAATAGGCATAACTTTAGCTGAAGTTTCATGTATTTCATGACTATTAAAACAATAAATTTCTTTATTGTTATCTAATATACTTATAATTAAATTATTTGATGTATCTATAAAAAGATATCTCATAATACAGCCTCACATAAATCTTCATATTGTTTGCCATGAGGAGTAATGATTAAAACTCTTTTATTTTCATCGACAACTTTAAATTTTATATCTAATCTTTCTTTAGGTAAAATATCTTTAATTGTATCGGCCCATTCAATAACCACAATTCCACCCTTAGTAAAATAGTCCTCAATATTAACATCACTAGTATTACCATCTAATCGATATACATCCATATGATACAAAGGTAATTCACCATCATATTCTTTAATAATTGAAAAAGTTGGCGAAGTGATAGTGTCTTTAATGCCTAAAGCACTAGCTAAAGCTTTAGTAAAGACTGTTTTCCCACTACCTAATTCGCCGTTTAAACAAATGATCATATTCGGAAACTTTTCTGATTCAAAATTTTGCGCTAATTCAATTGTATCCATCTCATCTTTTAAAGTAATTTTATATTCCATATTCTTTTCACCAATAATATTATATAAGATTAAAAAAATTATTACAATGCTTTTTGTAATAATTTTTATTTTACAGTCACATTTAAACAGTAATAAAGATAATGGCTACCTGAAGTTAATTTAATTTCAATATCATAATTACCAGCTTTTTCAAAACTTTGTTTAATCGATTTCATTGTTCCTGTGAAACTCGTATTTGAAATTATCTTACCATTTAATTTAACTGAAACATTATATTTTTGACTAACTGATGTCTTTAAATTAATTGTAATATCATTATTAGGTTTTAAAATAGCATAATCATAGTAAACCGGTTCTCTTGATGTTGAATCAATTGTAATGCCACTTTTATTATAATCACCTGTTACATTAACAGTTAATCCAAAATCACGAGTAACACTAGGATCTTTTTTAAAAAATTTGAATTTTTTAATTTCACTTGATAATGTATATTGATAGATTGGTAGTTGACTATCGGTTTTACCAAAATAGTCTGAACCTCTAGTATCTTCAATTTGTGGATCAAAAATATAATACTTTCCACTTAATTTAATCATTACCCAAGTATGTCCTGTTGTTCCTCCTCCTGCTTTATTCACCTTACCACTAACAGTATAAGCATCAAAACCTAATCTTCTAGCTAAAAGCATAAATAACGAAGCATAATTATCACACACTCCATAACCAGTATCTAATGAATATAATGCCTGATAAATAATTAAAGCATCATACTCATAGTAGCCATATTCTTCCTGCATGCTTATCACATCATTCATATTTATTGGTGATGTTCTATAACTTATTTTTTTCTTAACATAATCATAAACAGATTTTAATTTATCATATTTAGACATACTACTATTCGTGTTACTGGATATAATACTATTTAATTTATTATCTAAAGTAGTATGACCAGTTTTTAAAGGAGATAATGAAGCTTTATTAATTAAATTTTTAATACTGGAACTATTTGAGTTTTCTGGAGAATCAGGTTTATTGCTAGAACTAGAGTTTTCTGGAGAATCAGGTTTATTGCTAGAACTAGAGTTTTCTGGAGAATCAG
>CAMLYN010000135.1 GCA_946491675.1 uncultured Mycoplasmatota bacterium
CAATACTTTTTTGCAAAAAAATTTACAAAACAAACCGCTGTCCCCACACCCCTGCGGTTTGTTATCTTTATTCGTAATTATTTTATAATTACCAATGAATTAAAGTATATAATTATGATAAACGAATAATATCATCACATTGTGCAGCAAGACTTTCATCATGGGTAACAATTATAATTGTTCTCCCTTGTTTTTGTAATGCTTTTAAAATCTCCATAACTTTGTTACTATTGTTTCTATCTAAATTTCCAGTTGGTTCATCGGCTAAAACAATATTTCCACGTTTTAATATTATTCTTGCTAAAGCAACTCTTTGTTGTTCACCACCACTTAATGTAAAGACTGATTTCTTATTAAAATCTTTTAGTCCAACTAATTCAAGAGACTTATTAATTTTTTGAATTTTTTCATTTTTTGTAAGTTTTTCATATTCTAAAGCAAGCATAAGATTTTCTTCAACAGTATCAGTTTCTATTAAAGCATAATTTTGAAATAAATAATTAATATTATTTCTTATATATTCATCTCTCTTTTTTTCACTTGCCTTTGATAATAATTGACCATCGTATAAAACTTCTCCACTATAATCGGTATCTAATAGTCCTAATATATTTAGCAAAGTAGATTTACCACAACCACTTGGTCCAACAATTGCAATCATTTTACCATCATTTATAGTATAAGATAAATCTGTAAAGACAACTTTGTCTCCAAATTTTTTACCCACCTTTTTTATTTCAATCATTTTCTCCTCCTTTTAGGTCAATATAAACCTTGTTAAATTTATATTTTTTAATAATTATTATAGAGATTAAACTGTCGATTATTAAAAATGCTATAACAGAAACAATAAATAATATTATATTGAATATGTTCAAAAGCAATAAAATTAATAGGGATATTATAAATGCTATGACAGTATATAATAAATTCTTTTTAATGATAGGCTTAAATATATCTTGTTTATTGAAACCTAATAGGTATTTGACAATAACAGTTTGTTGTTCACTTTTTACATATAATGAGAAAACTTCCATAGCAATTATAAAGTAAACTAGTGTTACTAATATAATACCTATACAAACTGAAATCATTACTGTTTTCGCTCTTTGAATTTCATCGTTAAAATACTCTTTAAATGTTAAGAAATTACTTTTACCAATTAAATCACTTAATCCAGCTTTATTTACATCTTCCATGACATAATCAATAGTATTATCATTATCTATTTTAATTTTTAATCCCGTAGTTAATGAGTTTCCAAATACACTTATACCTCGAGAACTTTCCAAATAAGGTATTTTTATACTATCATCGACCACTCTTAATCTCGGATTTTTTACATATTTTATATCTAAATCTAATCTATAAGTATCAAATGATTGATCATCATATAAATATGCTTGAAAATTAAGTGGCATATTATATTCTGCATAATCATTTTGGCTGTCTTTTGAGTAAAAATTTTCAAATTTTGAAATTATATTTTTCTCACTTTTAGCAAACAGGAAGAATACCCCATTTATATCATCAATGTTTACTGGATTATTATTTAAGTCATATATTTTGATATTTTCTTTTTTCAAATAGTTTCTATCAACAGAAGCATATTCAAAATATGTTCCACTGGCTTCCCAGTCCTTTATTCTTTGAGCTTCTTCGTCGTCAGTAGGTTTAACATAATCGCTGAATTGAGAATAGAACATAGATAATCTTTTATCATTATATAAAATAGTATATAAATTAGATTGCTTGTCATAGTTAAATATGTCCTGTGAATCTGCATTAAAATCTTTTATTATGCCATAGTCTAATAATTTTTTGGAGTTATTATAAACCTTTAAAGAACTATTTAATGAAAAAATTGAACTTGATAATAATGATATTCCAATTATCATCATAACAGTTATTACAAATTTAAGTCGTGCACTTGTCTTACTAATTTTTATAGCAATATTTTGTTTCTTAATAATACTTGCTGTATTATAACCTTTAAGTATAATACTGACACACGCTAAATTTAATATATAAGTAATTAATAACAAAATTAAAATTATAATTGTTAAAAATAAGAATTGGAAAATATTAATATTTTTTACAAATATAGCAGTTAAAATCAAAATTATAACTGATGATAATATATATATCTTACTCTTATCTTTAATCATTAAGTTTGCAATTTTTGTTTTATCAAATCCTAATAATTTCATACAGCCAATTTTCTTTGAATTATAATAAGTATCATAAACTTCAAAAATAAAGTAGAAAACCATGATAACAAAAATTGCACATACTAATAAAATAATGATTTCTCCTTGTAAATTATTCGTTGATAAGCCTGATATTATATCTTCACCAACTATTAATTTTAAATTATTACTAAAATTCACAAAATCATTATTATCTTTATAATATACTAAATATTCTCCGTAATAATTTCCTTGTTCATTTAATAATGTAGAAAAAGTATAAAAATTATATTTATTATTATTTAACAAATCTCTTATTATAAATGCTTGATTTTTATTATTATGATTATATGTAGAAATAAATGATAAATCGTTTGAGCTATTGTTTAATTTATCTACTTTAAATTTTTTATTAATCAGTTCTTTTATTTGCTCAACATTATCTTCTGTAACATATATGTTTCTTATAGAACTATCGGTGCTAGAAACATTTGATTTAGCAAGTATAACATTATTTTCTTTTGCTAATTCTAATATTCTTGTCATTGTTTCATTAGTAACAGAAACCCCATCATTATAATTAATTCTAACCGTGTTTCTATCGTATCCAGAAAATACTAAATAATCTTTTGATTGATTAAAATCTAAAAAAACAATAGAAATAACAGTCGCTACCAATATACAAAATATTGGTATTATTTTAGTCATATTTTTCATTCTCTCACCCACTTATTTTTCTTTAGTTTCATTATACTACATTACTTTTTGTTATTTTCAGAAAATTGAAATATTTACATTTAACTTTACAAACCGCAGGGGTGTGGGGACAGTGGTTTGTTTTGTAAATTTTTTTGCAAAAAAGTATTA
>CAMLYN010000136.1 GCA_946491675.1 uncultured Mycoplasmatota bacterium
CTGGTAGAGACTAGGTTTTATCGTTAAGGGCCCGCATTCTTGGACTTTTTTTTTAGTATAAAATGTGATATAATGTAGAAAATAAAAGAAGGTGATAACAATGGACCGTGAAATTGTTAACAATATTAAAAGTTTGGGAATTGATATGATTGATAAAGCAGGTAGTGGTCATCCAGGAATTGTTTTAGGAGCTGCTTCAATTATTTATACGATTTATGCTAAACATATGAATGTTAATCCTAATGATCCGTTATGGGAAAACAGGGATCGTTTTGTATTATCAGCAGGTCATGGTTCGGCTTTGTTATATGCTACTTTATATATGGCTGGATTTAATTTGACAATCGATGATTTAAAGCAGTTTAGACATATTCATTCTAAAACTCCAGGACATCCTGAATATGGGGTAACAGATGGTGTTGATATGTCAACTGGACCATTAGGTCAAGGTATTGCTTCGGCTGTTGGAATGGCTTTAGCAGGTAAAATATTAAATAAAAAATATGAAATACCTAAGAAAAGTAAATTAGGTAAAGAACAAAGTTTATTTGATTATAATGTATATGTTTTATGTGGCGATGGCGATTTAATGGAAGGAATAAGCTATGAAGCAACTTCTTTAGCAGGTAGTTTAAAATTAAATAATTTAATTGTTTTATATGATTCAAATAATGTTAGTTTAGATGGTAGAACTGATAATGTTTTTGAAGATAATATTATTGAACGTTTTAAGGCTTTGAACTGGAATACAATTCAAATAAAAGATGGAACAATTATATCTAGTATCGATAAGGCTATTGAAGAAGCTAAAAAAAGTGATAGACCAACTTTAATTGAAGTAAAAACGGTTATTGGTGAGGGTTCAATTAATGAAAATACTAATAAAGTTCATGGCTCGCCTTTAGATAAAGACGATATTATGAAATTAAAACTTAAATTGAAAATTGAACCAGAGGAATTTTATGTAAATACTGAAGCTAGAAATAATTTTATTAAGCAGATAACTGAAAGAAGTTTAAAAAAATATGATTTATTTAATAAACAAATTAATGAATTTAATTATCGAAAAGATGATATAAGAATTGATTTAGGTAATTTACTTTTTGATTATAGTTTAAAAGAATCATTAAGAGTAAGTAATGGTAAAATAATGTACGAGATCGCTAAAAAAATTCCTAATTTTATTGGTGGAAGTGCTGATGTTGGTTCTTCAACTAAAGCTATTTTACCTAATACTTTAAATAAATTTATTGGAAATAATATTAATTTTGGAGTAAGAGAGCATGCGATGGGAGCTATATTAAATGGATTAGCTTTAAATAATTTTTATGCTTTTGGTTCGACATTTTTAGTTTTTTCTGATTATTTAAAACCAGCAATCAGAATGAGTGCTTTAATGAATTTGCCTGTTACTTATATTTTTACACATGATTCAATTAATATTGGTCAGGATGGACCAACACATCAACCGATCGAACAACTAGCTTCCCTAAGATGTATTCCTAATTTATCTGTTTTTAGACCAGCTGATGCTAAAGAGATAACTGGTTGTTGGGAATACATTATTAATAATAAAAAACCAAGCTGTTTAATTCTATCACGAAATGAAGTTAATTTACTCGATAAGACTGAACGTCACTCAGTAAGTTATGGAGGATACATTGTTAGAAAAGAAAACAATTTGCACGCTATTATCATTAGTACTGGTAGTGAAGTAGAGTTAAGTATTAAGATTGCTAATGCTTTATATGAAATGTATAAATTAGATATTAGAGTTATAAGTATGCCTAATCGTGAATTGTTTTTAAAGCAAAGTAAAGAGTATCAAGAAGAAATTTTACCTAAGGGTTATCGTGTAATTGTCATTGAAGCTGGTAGTAAACAAGGATGGGAAGGTTTTGTTTATAGTGACAAATATCTGATTACTTTGGATAAATTTGGATATAGTGGTACAAAAGAAGAAGTAGCTAATGAGATGGATTTTAGTTATGATCAAATTTTAAAAAAAGTTATTAAACTTCTAAAATAAGACAAAATTTTTAAACTTTAGATTATATAATCAAGTTAGGTGATACTAATGAGAGAATATAATCTTTTTGTTATAAAAAAAGAATATTATGAATATTATCAGAGAAATCCTTTATTTTTATTTGATATTTTAAAAAAATTGTATTGTATGAAAGAAAACTTTAATTATGGAATTTCTTTATATAGCCAGTTATGTGAAAGAATAAATACATATAATTTAAAATATTATTTAAATAGGAAATATCATTTAGATAATGAGCGGACATTTTATATTGATAAATCCTTTATTGAATTAAAACATACGAGAATAGTTATTAGAAGTAAATATGATACTAAAATTATTAATGAGTTTAGTAATTTTAGTAAATATTTTTTTGTTTGTGATTTTATCAATAATGATTATTTCTGGTTAGATAAGAAAAATCTTTTTGTTTGTACGTAATTTGTTTAAAAATAGTTTTTTTAATTTTGAAGAATTATTTTTTTTCTAATTTTCCTGGCTATTCTAAAGAACAAGTTTTATCGCTATTTCCTAATTTATTAGAGCGAAGAAGAATAATAGTAGAATTGTGCTTTGGTTTAAATGGTAACGGGAAAAAAAGTATCAAAGAAATAGCTACAATGATGGGATGCAATCAAAAAGAAGTTAAACAAAGAGTAGAATATGTAATAAAAGTTTTAAATAAACAGTTAAAAGATCGGTATAAAGATCCAGAAGATAGTAAAGTTTTAACTAAGAAAAAGTTGAAAAAAGTTAAAAAAAATAGTAAAATATATTAAGGAGTTGATAATAATGTTATGGAATTTAGTATATTTATTAGTTGGTTTAGTTGTTGGTGGAATTGTCGGTTTTTTTGTAGCTCGTCATTTAATTCAAAAGCAAATTAAGAAAAATCCACCAATTAATGAACAAATGATTAAAGCAATGATGACACAAATGGGGAGAACTCCAAGTCAAAAGCAAGTTAATCAAATGATGAAATCAATGACAAAATATATGTAAAAGTATTAAATA
>CAMLYN010000137.1 GCA_946491675.1 uncultured Mycoplasmatota bacterium
TCAGGCACTGTATGGGACTTTCACCCACAAGTTGTTGCCCATGCTGGGCACACTACAGCAAAAGGCGAGTCAATTCTCGCCTTTACTTACATCTTTTAGCTCTAACTTTACTGTATTATTTATTTCTTTAATCATATCAATAATTTGATTTTTCTCTTCTTCAACAATTTCTGGCTCAAATATTATTTCTTCTAATTCCTCTCCTCTATATAACATATTTATAAATTGTATATAATCAAATTTAATGCTTTTATCTTTACATTTTATAGTGATATTCCAACTTTTATTTCTTTTTTTGATATCTATTTTCATTATTATTCTTCCTCCCTATATTTCTTGAAATTATACTTTTTAAATCTCTTTTTAATTGCTTTCTTCCCTCCATCTGTTATTTCAGCAATATAATCTATCACCGGTTTTCCATCTATTTCCCCTTCTAGTTTTTCTGAAACAATCTTTATTTTATTATCTGAATTTCTGCATAGTATTATATTTTGAGCATCACCTAACATAGGAATTGTTGCATTATGTGATACTATTAGAACCTGTTTATTTAGTTTTGCTCTTTTTAAGCTTCTTATCATTCCATCATTAATGTAACTATTTGCCAAGTTATCTTCTGGCTGGTCAATTATTAATGGAGCATTATCTTCATCATATTTCAACATTATATCTAATATTATTGCAGTCTTCCATCCTGGACTTAACTTTTCAAAATCATTTCCTTTAAAATCAATAACTTTATATACCTTTCTATTTTTGCTAGATATGTCATTATATATGTTATTTGCCAAATCCTCATAATTTGATATTTTAGATTTTACGAAATTTTCTTTAAACAAATCTTTAGGGTTTAAATCAGATAATGATGATATTTTAATTTTTCTAGTATTAATATAACTTTTGATTGTATCTAAAAGAATATCTTCAGATATTTTTAGATTATTAATTATATATAGTTTATTACCCTCAAACTCTTTTTCAATACTTTTTATTTCATAATTAATACCTAACATTGCTTTTAGAGATTCATAAAATTCATTTGTTCCAGAAATATAAGAAGCAATGTTTTTAATTAATGTTTTTTTATTTTTTATAATACTTGAATTATTTGAATTTCTTATATTTATTTGATCATCATATTTTTTTATATATTTATTTATGATTTTTCTTATCTTTTCTTCAAATTTATATTTTTTATTTAATTCTGTTATATCATCTATTATAATATCAAAATTTTTTTCATTTCCTTCATATAATGGGTTTCTTTTTACTGCTTTTTTTATCTCCTTTATTTGCTTTATATCATTTGTCATATCATCTTTTGTATACTTTATTTTCTCTATCAAGTCATCATTGACTTCTAATAATTGAATATGATTTTCTGTTACTTCTCCTTTAGTTAATAGATTGTTAATGTTTGGTATTTTCTTTATTTTTTCATAAGATGTTTCAACTTTTTTTATAGATTTAACAAAATTATTCAGTATCTTCTTTATTTCTGATAATTGTGCATCTATAGCATTTTGATTATATTCATCCTCTGGAAATAAATCTTTTATTATAGGAATTGTATTCAATTCATTTTTATTTCTTATAGCTTTAGCTATAAAATTTTGTTCTATATAATATGGTTCTGCACCTAATTCATCTTCTATTTTCATATTTGATATTTTAAAATCTTCTTCATATGCACAATTTTCTGTTTGATTGATAATCTTATTATACACAGAATCAACCAATAACGATTTACCTGATGATGATTCTCCTATTATTACATTTAGACCTTGTGTTAATTCAACATCTATATCTATTTTTTCATTTTTTAATTTTATAGATTTTATTATATTATAATCATCTAAAGTTGGATTGATTCCATACTCCAATCTACTATCTTCAGATAAAGCTAACTTTAATCCTCTAAAATCAGGACTAGCATACATCCAAGTAGGAACAAATTCACTTGCCTGATCAGATTTAGCAGCTGGATATTTTGCTGGATTATAATTATCAGAACCAGTGATTAAATTTACGAAACTTTCTATTCCTAATTTTTTCAAATATGCTTTAGTGCCTTCTAATCCTTTATTACTTCTCGCTGAAAATCCTTCAATTTGATTATAATATATAGTTCTTTCTATTGTATCATCACATGTAGTATTAGAATCTATTGATGTTTCAAAAGTAGCATGGTTTTGCCCTCCATGTGGAATTAATATAAAATCATAATTTTCAAACGCATTTATTATATTTTCTATTTTAGGAATACTTTTATCCATTTTTTCTACTAATTTCTTTGGATAAAGTTTATCTAATATTAAATTTACATTATCTATATCTTCACTATTAATATTTTTAATATCAAAATAAATATGACAGTGATAAGCTGGCTTTGTATCATGATTTTTTATATGTAATTCTGTGCCTAAAATAATCTTTATATTTTCTTCTTTTTTATTAATAAATTTTAAATATGCATCTTTGTTTATAGTATTATGATCAGTTAATGATATTAGAGCTTGTCTTCCTTTTGCTTCTTTATTTATATTTCTTATTAGTTCATCTATATTATAACTTTTATTTAGATTATCTGCATTCTCAGATGTATGAATATGTAAATCAACATATATTGCTTCCATATAATCCCCTCCACTCAATATTTATATCACAATCTATTAGCATATTTTGTCGAAACTTGTCTTTTATTATCAAAAAAGCAAAATAATCCTGTAACTTTTAATTACTCTCATACTTTGCTTTTCTTCTGTAAACTTTATTCTAAATATTCTTTTAATCCATCTACTATTTTGTACACTTTAGTCATTGGATTTCTTCGTGATGCTTGTCCATCTTTATTTAATTCTTCCATATATTCGCAATTCTTTATTGC
>CAMLYN010000138.1 GCA_946491675.1 uncultured Mycoplasmatota bacterium
TTCAAAATTAAACTTATCTCAATCTGAATATATTAGAAATTTAATTATAGGATATAAAGTTAAAAATTCAAAAATTAAAGAAGAAATAAAAACTAATATAGATAAATATATTATAGAAAAACTTCTTAAAACATTAGAAGAAAATATCAATTGTTTAATCAAAGTAAAAAATAAATTTCATTATCTAGGTTATTTTGAAAATGAACAAGCAATTGGAACAAAAATAGAAGATTTAAAAATACAAAACAGTGAGATAAAAGAATATTTATCATCTATTACAAACGATAAAGACAATGCCAACTAAGCATTGTCTTTATTAATAAGTTTTTTAGCAACTACTTCTTCGTAAGGTACAAATTGAAAATCAAAATATGTATAATATCCACCTTTTGGACAATTTAAATATTCAGTAATTTGGTGGGCTGCAGTATCTGATATTTGATTTATTCTAACAGCATTATCACCAGTTTTAACTAATGGTATAACATATCGTGTTTTTGCTCTTACATTAACACAATATTTGTCGTCAACAGGTATTGAACTTTTATAAACTTTATTTGCATCTTGAAATAGTTTAAAACTATCTGATAAATATTTATCTTCACATGTTAAAATTTTATCAATTACTTCTTGTTCAGATAGAGTATACAAATCTTCTATTGTTAAATAACTGGCATTATTCATTGACTTACACATATCTGCTAAAAATTGCATTACTGTTCTATCTTTATCGCTTACCCATTCAGGCCATAACTTTGAAATTGTATCTATGTATTCTTCGCAAATTTCTTTATCTTTAAAAGCAAGTTCTTGTATACCATCTTCATTTGTAGTTATCACAATATTGTTATACATTTTTCTAATTTTATCTAATTCCCAAACTCTGAAAAAAGTTAGACCACTTGCAAATGTATATTCAAATCTATCAGCAGATAGTTTTGGTGTATCATTATCGGCAATAGGATAAATCTTATAGTCATCTACTTCTTCTAACTTTATACCATCTCTTTTTAGCAAATTCATTATTTTTGAAGAATTTCTAATAATATCAGAAGTTTTTTCTTCAGTAGATTCTTGAGTTTCTGAATCACCATTCATAAAATCTATACAATGCTTAAATACAGGCGTAGCAATATCATGGAATAGACCAGCTAGTGTTTGCTTTTTATCGTGCGTAAAATGCCAAATAATTAAAGCAACACCAACACTATGATCCAAATTTGAATACCAATATCTGACATTAAAACATTTAGAATAATCCGTACCACAACTCATACTAATTTTACTAATTCTTTCCATTTCAGGAGTATCAATATATTCTAGTAACCATTCTGGAAATTCAGGCGATAGAATACAAAAATATTCTTTTACTTCATCATTTAAACTATCATAATATTTATTCATATTAAACCTCACTCATCTTTTTTGAATATAAATTAAAAACAAAAATTCTTATTTTTATAATTTGTCCTTGATTATCCGAATTTAAAATCAATTCTAACTCATTTTTCTTTATTTCTTTTAATGATTTAAATTGAGGTAATTGATATAAATTTTCTTTTATTGTATCAATAACACCAAAAAAATTCTTGTTTGCTTTTGAAAAAAATACAATGGCTAATTTAGAGTCATGCCAAGTAGTGTAACTTAACAATTGTTTAATGGTAGAATTTAATACTTGTTTTCCTTTCCAAAACTTACATTCTGTCACAAAAGCGGCTCTATTATTGTATTCAACGCATATATCTGTTTTACCATTATTTCTAAAGGATTCCCCCTGTACTTGGCCTTCATAATCAACATTTAATTGTGCAACAATTATATCTCTTAATTCTTCTTCCTCTAATTTCACAAAAGTATTTGGAGTTTTTTCAAAAGACGCTCCAATATGTCTAATTCTTCTGATAATTTCCTCATAATCTGAATCAGGAATATAATATTCAGTTTCTTTTTCTACCTTTGTATTTAAAGGTTTTACATTTTTTACAACTTTTATTGGTTTGAATGTAGGTGCATCAGGCGATTGTTTAAGGGGAATCGATAATTTTTCACTAAATTTATAAAAAAGAGAGATTTGATTTTTCTTTTTCTCAACATTATTCTTTATAAATGAGCTTAAATTATTATTAAAAACATTTATATCGTTATTTGTATTTTGAATTATTTCTTTTAAATTTTTTAAATCATGATTATACGAGTTCATTATTTTCTGCATTACATCATCAACATTTTCAGATAAAGCTTCTGAATATTCTAATGTAACAACATTATCGTCAATATTTAAGTTGTTTGGATGCCACATCAAATATGTAGAAGCGTGATGTTCTAATAAATTAATATCACCATTTATATTATGTGAAAAAGAAACTATAAAACCCGGAACTTCATAAAATTGCTTTTCATAATAAGAATTTCTATCATAAAAAAGATTTGGCTTTTGTACTGTCCCTTGTTTAATTGTTCTATTATTTTCTTCATCATCTAAAACAATATTATTCAAACTATACTTATTAATTATATTTTCAACAATATCTTCAATTGAATTTGCCATTATTGTGTCATTTTGCATATTTTCAATTTCATATAATATTTGGCGTTTTTTTATATCTAGCACATTAGATAATGAAGATCTTGGATTATTAAAATTCATTAATTTTCTCGCCCCCTAATAAAAATTAGTAATAAGAATTAATTACGTGTATTATTATATCATTTTTTCTTGAAATATTATAGATTATATTGAAAAATAAATATAGAAAGTATATAATTTATTTATCAGAGAGATTTAATCAAATCTTATAGTCTTAATTTCGCATACGTGTATAGTTAAGGCTCCAGTGACGTTTCTGTTCGAACTTTTATGTTTGAACTTAACATATAATCAAT
>CAMLYN010000139.1 GCA_946491675.1 uncultured Mycoplasmatota bacterium
TTGATAGTATTTTAGATAAATATGAAGAAAGAGAAGATAACCCACTATTAGATGCATTTCAAATTAAAGTTACAGATATTAATCAAATAGAAAATGTTGCTAATGAGATTAGTCAAATTGATGGTGTCTATAGTGTTAAATATGGCGAGGGAATGGTTGATCAATTAGTGTCAGTTTTTGACATTGTAAAAAAAATTAGTTATGGTGTCGTAATTGCTTTAGTAATTGTTACTGCTTTCTTAATTTCTAATACGATTAAAATAACAATTTTTTCTCGTAAGAGAGAAATTGAAATTATGCGCTTAGTTGGTGCTTCTAATATTAATATTAAAATTCCATTTATTTTTGAAGGGTTATTTTTGGGTTTATTTGGATCTATTATTCCAGTATTAGTAACTATCATTGGTTATGAGGCTTTATATACTTCTTTTAATGGTCAAGTTATATCGCCATTTATTCAACTTATTACTCCGCTTCCATTTACTTATTTTGTATCTTTGGTTTTAATTGCGATTGGTATTTTAGTAGGTATGTTTGGATCTTGGCGAGCAGTTAGAAAGTATTTAAAAATTTAAAAGGTTTAATTTAAAAATTAAACTTTTTTTGTGTATAAAAAAGGAAATGATTGATTTTTGGCGTATATAACTTATAGGGAGGAATATAGACAAACAAAAATATGTTTGGTATAATTAAGGTGGTGTTTATATGGAATTAGAAAATATTAGAGGGATTGGTCCTAAAACAATTAATATATTAAGAAGGTTAGGCATAAATAGTACGTTCGATTTATTAACATATTATCCTTTTCGTTATGATGTCATAAAAAGAAGCGATATCAATTTGTTAGAACAAGATGATAAAATAATTATTGATGGTGTGGTTGAAACTAATGCTGTAGTAACTTATATACGAAATCATAAAGATAAAATGGATTTTAGTTTAAATGTTGGTGAAAAGGTGGTAAAAGTCACTATTTTTAACCGTGGTTTTTTTAAAAACAAAATTGTAGTTGGAACAAAACTTACTGTTATTGGAAAATATGATAAGAGAAAAAACTTGATTATTTGTAGTGATATAAAGTTTTCGATGCTAGGAAATACTGCTAAAATAGAACCGGTTTATCATGTAACTACAGGTATAAATAGTATGCAACTTAATAGTCTAATCAAAACAATAGATATTAATGTAATTGATTATATTCCCGATTATTTAAACGAAAAATATAAATTTTTGAGTAAAGAGAAAAGTATTAGAGAAATTCATAGTCCAACTAATTTAGAAAATCTTAAATTAGCTATTAATAAATTAAAATATGAAGAGTTATTTGTTTTTATGTTGAAAATGAATTATTTAAAATCTAAAAAAGTGCAACAAGGATTAAAAAGAGATGTGGCTAAAGACAAAATTTTAGAGTTTATTAATAGCTTACCATTTAAATTAACTGTTGATCAAGAAAAGGCAACTAAAGATATTTATAATGATTTAATTAGTGAGAAGAGAATGAATCGATTACTACAGGGTGATGTTGGTAGTGGTAAGACTATTGTTTCTTTTATTGCTTTATATATTAATTATTTAGCTGGCTATCAAGGGGCTTTAATGGCACCTACAGAAATACTTGCACGTCAACACTATAATAATATTATTAAATTGTTGCCTAGTGTTAAGGTGTGTTTATTAACGGGAAAATTAAAAGCAAAAGAAAAAAAAGATATTTATATTGGTTTAGAAAATGGTGATATTGATATTGTTATTGGTACTCATGCTTTAATTAGTAATGATTTAAAATATGCTAATTTAGGTCTTGTTATAACCGATGAACAGCATAGATTTGGTGTTAATCAAAGAAGTAATTTAAAAAATAAAGGAATAATGCCTGATGTTTTATATATGAGTGCCACTCCAATTCCCCGTACTTATGCGATTACTTTATTTGGGGATATGGATATTTCTAGTATTAAAACAAAACCGGCTGGACGAAAAGAAATAATTAGTTATCTGAAAAAAGAAAGTGAAATAAAAGACGTTTTAACTAAAATGTATGAACAATTAAAACTTGGTCATCAAGTTTATGTAATTGCGCCTTTAATTGAAGAAAGTGATAAAATTCAATTAGAAAACGTAATAAAGTTGCGGGATAAAATGAATTTAGCATTTGGTAAATTGTTTACAGTTGGTATGATGCATGGCAAGTTATCTAATAAAGAGAAAGAAGAAGTAATGAATGATTTTAAGGAAAATAAAATTCAAATTTTAATCAGTACTACAGTTATTGAAGTTGGCGTTGATGTTCCTAATGCGACAATGATGGTTGTTTTTGATAGTTATCGTTTTGGGCTGTCTGCACTACATCAATTACGAGGTCGTGTTGGAAGAAGTGATTTACAGTCTTATTTTATTATGATTAGTAATCAAGAAGCTGAACGATTAAGAATTTTGACCAAAACTAATGATGGTTTTGAAATAAGTGAAGCTGATTTTAAATTAAGGGGGAGCGGGGATTTATTTGGCGTTAGACAAAGTGGTGATATGCAGTTTAAATTAGCTGATTTAAAAAAAGATTTTAAGTTAGTTGTTAAAACTAAAGAAGATAGTTTGGAATTTATGAATAATTATGATTCTCGTTATCAGTATATTTATGATATTTTAAAAGAACTTAATAGTCTAGATTAATAAGATGTAAAAAAGCTTGACAAATTAAGGTTTCTTCTTTATAATTATAATTGCGTGGTATCCACGCTTGGGTCTCTTACTACATTATTACGTGAGTTGGCCCAACCAAACCCCCTGAAGGACCTCGAAAGAGGTCCATTTTGTTTGTTTGAATTTAAGAAATTTAAATTAGGAATATATATATTTAAATATATTTGTA
>CAMLYN010000140.1 GCA_946491675.1 uncultured Mycoplasmatota bacterium
GAAAAACTTTACTGTGAAGTAAAGGCATTCAAAACTTGTTTTGAATTTTGTTCTAAAAGATTTGTTATTTAGAAATTAAAAATTGGATTGACATTTTTAACGTAAAACAGCGTAAAATAGATTGACTTATAAATAGTTTAATGATATTATTTTAAAAGTAGTGTTAGCAGGTAGTATCTTTTTAGATACTATTTTTTTAAAAAGGAGTTTTCTAAATGAGTAAATTGTATTTAAAATATCAAAAACTTAAAGAAAAAGAAAATGTTGTTTATTTATTTAAAGTTGGAATATTTTATTTGTTTTTAGCCGAAGATGCTGTTAAAATGAGTAAAGAATTATGCCTTAAATGTACCCATTTGAATGATGAAGTCTTAAAGTGTGGGTTTCCAGTTGCTTCATTGAATAAATATGTTAATCTTTTAAAAGAAAAAAATATTGAATTTAAAATAATAGATAAAGATGAAGTAATTGTAAATAGTGAATATTTGAATAATGAAAAATTGAAAAAATGTTGGATAAGATAAAAGAAGAAGATATAGAAAAAATTAATGGTTTGAAAGCTCTACAAATTTTATATGAATTACAAGAGATACTTGAATAATGCTGAAAGGTAAAAATTATTGTTATTGTTATTGAAAAGAAACAGTAAATATGTTATTATTGATAACTAGGAAGTGGTTATTATGAATACACCTAGTTTAAAAGAAGCAAGAAAAAGAACAAATAATAAAGTTATTATTAAAGATAATGAATATAAGATTACTTTAAATCAAAAAAAGATTGGTCAAAATAAAAAGTATTATATTAAAACTTATGGTTGTCAGATGAATGAACATGATTCAGAAAATATTGCTGCTATACTAACTGATATGAATTTTACTAAAGCGGATAATTTAGAGGAAGCTGATTTAATTATTTTAAATACTTGTGCTATAAGGGAAAATGCTCATAATAAAGTTTTTGGCTTATTAGGAAGAATAAAGCATTTAAGACAAATTAAGGATGTAATGGTTGGCTTTGGTGGATGCATGGCTCAAGAAGAAATTATAGTTGACGAAATAAGTAATAAATATAAATGGCTTGATTTTGTTTTTGGAACGCATAATATTGTTAATTTGCCTAATATTATTGAAAAAGCTTATAATAATAAAAAACAAGAAATAGAAGTTTTTTCTTGTGAAGGTGATGTAATTGAAAATATTCCAGTTAAAAGAGATAATAAATATAAAGCTTGGGTAAATATTATGTACGGTTGTGATAAATTTTGTACTTATTGTATCGTTCCTTATACTAGAGGTAAGCAAAGAAGTAGATTACCAGAGTATATTATTAATGAAGTAAAGGATTTAATTAAAGATGGCTATCAAGAAGTAACTTTGCTAGGACAAAATGTCAATGCATATGGTAAGGATTTAGATATAAATTATACGATGGCTAATTTGTTAGAAGATGTCGCTAAAACAAAAATTAATCGAATTAGATTTATAACAAGTCATCCTTGGGATTTTAACGATGACATGATTGATATTATTAGTAAATATGATAATATTATGCCATACATTCATTTACCAATTCAGTCAGGATCAAGTAAAATTTTAAAATTAATGGGTAGACGTTATACTAAAGAAGAGTATTTGGAATTATTTAGAAAATTGAAAGAAAAAATTCCTAATGTGGCTATTACAACTGATATTATTGTTGGCTTTCCTGGAGAAACTGAAGAAGATTTTAAAGATACTTTAGAAGTGGTGAACACTTGTAAATATGATTCAGCTTTTACTTTCATTTTCTCTCCTCGTATTGGAACTCCTGCTAGTAAAATGGAAGATAATATTTCTTTTGAAGAAAAAGAAATGAGATTACAAAGATTAAATCAATTAATTAATAAATATTCTAAAGAAAATAATGACAAATATTTAAACAAAATTGTTCCTGTTTTATTAGAAGATTACAGTTCGAAAAAGAAAGATTGTTTAAAAGGTTATACTGATACAATGAAATTAGTTAATGTTAAAGCAGATAGTTGTTATTTAGGTAAAATTGTCAATGTCAAAATAACTGCTGTTAAAACATGGAGTATGGATGGTGAAATAGTAAATTAATTGTGCAATTTTATTAACAAAAAATTTGGATGACAAATATTTAACTAAAATTTAATAATTGAATAAAATATTTTATCAAGAATGGTGGGAGAGAATTAGCTCAAAGAACTCATACCAACCTGCTTAATTGTAAGGTGGTAAAGCTAATAACGATAAAGAGATATGAAACTCTTTAATTAGAGTTTTTTAATTGGAGGTATTTATGAAAAAATTAATAACAAGCGAATCAGTCACTGAGGGGCATCCTGATAAAATATGTGATAAAATTAGTGATAAAATATTAGATGAAGCCTTAAAATTAGATAAAAACAGTCATATGGCAGTTGAAACTACAATTAAAGATAATTTTGTTTTTATATATGGTGAAGCTAATACTAAAGCTAATTTAGACTATGAAAAGATTGCTAAAGATGTATTAAAAGATATTGGTTATCAAGAAGATTTTGAAGTACTAGTAAAAGTTAGTAAACAATCAAAAGAAATAAATAAAGCAGTTAATAAAAATAAAATTTGTGCTGGTGATCAAGGAATAATGTTTGGTTATGCTACTAATGAAACTAAAGAATTTATGCCATTATCTATTTTACTAGCAAATAAATTAACTAAAAAATTAAGTGAAGTAAGAAAAAATGATTCTAATTCTTTTTTAAAACCAGATGGTAAAGCACAAGTTACTGTCCTTTATGATGACAACGAAATAAAAAGAGTTGATACTATTATTATTGCTTGTCAACACACTAAAGAAGTAGATAAAGAA
>CAMLYN010000141.1 GCA_946491675.1 uncultured Mycoplasmatota bacterium
AATTTCCATTAATATATTTTCCCATATTATTGGAAAAATATCAAGAGTATTTGCTTCATTTTTATCAAATTCTTCCAACAAATCATCTAAATCATCATCAATTTGGCTTGAAAATGGATATTTAGTTGGTTTTAAACTAATTGAACAAGGTAAAATCATAACTCCTTCAATTTTAATATTTAAATGTAATTTATCAAATTTTTTTGTAATTTGTCCTTTAATACTAACATTATTTAGTTCTAAAATACCAGTATTATTTAATTGTTCTTTAGAAAAAGAATAATTTAAGTCAACATTAGTATATTCATCAATACCACTTCTTAGTCTTGTAATATCAATAATCATGCAATCACCACAATCATTATACATAAAAAGTTTTAAAATGTAAATAAAAATGTTATAATTTATAAAAGGTGATTAATTTATGGTTGGTATTATTGGTGAATATAATCCATTTCACAATGGACATTTATATCATATAAAAAAAGTTAAAGAAATGTTTCCAAATGAAATAATTTGTCTAGTATTAGTTGGAAATTTTTTAAACCGTGGTGAGGTTAGTATAATTGAAAAATATGATAAAGCTACTTTAGCTTTAGAGTACGGAGTTGATTTAATAGTTGAATTACCCACTACATTTGCTATTCAAGCAGCTGATATATATGCTTATGGTGCAATTAGTATTTTAGATCATTTAAAATGTAATTATTTAGTTTTTGGTAGTGAATCAAATAACTTAGAAACTTTAACTAAAATTGCCAATATTCAAATAAATAATAAAATTGATATAAATAAATATGTTAAACAAGGCTATAACTACCCTACTAGTTTGTCTTTAGCGTTGCAAGAACACATAGAAATAAAAATCGATTCACCTAACGATTTATTAGGAATAAGTTATATTAAAGCAATTAAAAAATTAAATAGTAAAATTCAACCAATTACCATTAAAAGAACTAATGATTACCACAATCTAGAAACAAGTGGTAAAATAAGTAGTGCTTCTAGTATTAGAAATTTAATTAATAATGATAAAAATATTAAAGATTTTGTCCCAATTAAAACTTTAAAATATATAAAAAAAATCAATTTAAATGATTTTTATTTAATCATAAAACATAAAATAATAACAGAAGATTTAACTAAATATCAAGATATTGATAACAACTTAAATAATTTATTAAAAAAACATATTGATAAATCTAATAGTGTTGAAGAATTAATTTATAATGTTAAATGTAAAAATTACACTTATAACAAAATAAAAAGATGTCTAATTCACATTCTATGTTGTTTACAAAAAGATAATTATAAAATTGAATATATCCATATTTTAGGATTTAACAAAAAAGGAAAAAATTATTTGAATAAAATAAAAAAAGAAGTAACATTACCTCTTATAACTAATTATAATAAATTATTAGATTATCAAATATTAACCGATAAAATATATAATTTAATAAATAATAATTCCAAAATAAATAAACCAATTTTTAAAAACTAGTTAATCTAGTTTTTTTATATAATCATATACTTCATTAATAGTTTTATTAAAATCATCAAAATTAACATCAAACCAAGTAACATTCATTTGATTATTAAACCAAGTATATTGTCTTTTTGAGTACTTTCGACTATTATGTTTAATTTCTTCTAAACAATCATTTAAATTACTTCTTCCTTCAAAATAAGGAAATAGCTCTTTATAGCCAATTGGTGTCATAACTGCTTTCGAACGAACATTAGAATCGTATATTTTCTTTGCCTCAACTAATAATCCTTCCTCAACCATTTTATCTACTCTCTTATTAATTCGTTCATATAAAACATCACGTTTAGTAGTTAATCCAATAAAAATTGTATCATATAACAATTTATCCGTTTTTGGTTTATCACTAAATTTCTTTTTACTATTTAAGCAATAGTTTAAAGCTCTAACTAATCTTTTTCGGTTATTTGGATGAATATCTATATTATCATCTATTTGCTTTAATTTTAGATATATTTCTTCATTACTCATATTTTCAAATTGATCATCGTTATTCTCTTCTTCAAATTTATAATCATATAAAGTTGCCTTAATATATAAACCGGTTCCTCCAACTAAAATAGGAGTCTTCCCTCTTTTAATAATATCATTAATCACTTTTCTTGCATCTTTTTGATAATCATAAACTGTATAATTTTCATTTATATTTTTGATATCAAACAAATGATGAGGTATATTTTCTTTTTCTGCTTCTTTTATTTTAGCTGTAGCAATATCTAAATTTTTATATATTTGTGTACTGTCAACATTTATAACCTCACCATTTAATCTTTTAGCCAATTCTACACTCATCTTAGTTTTACCCACTGCTGTTGGACCTAATATAACTATAACCATAAGTCACCTCTTTAAAATATTATAAACAAAAGGGCTATAATAGTCAATTATTACTCAATATTTCATATTATTAATTAGGTGATTTAATTTGAAAATATGTGTTTATGCAATCTGTAAAAATGAAGAAAAATTTGTCGATAGATTTTACGAGTCCGCTAAAGATGCTGATGGAATTTACGTACTTGATACCGGATCTACGGATAGAACTGTCGAAAAACTAAAAAGTCATGGTGTTATTGTTGAACAAAAAATAGTTAATCCTTGGCGTTTTGATGTAGCGCGAAATCTTTCTTTAGATTTAATTCCTGAAGATTATGACGTTTGTGTTTGTCTAGATTTAGATGAAGTTTTGGTTAAAGGTTGGAAAGAATTAATTATCAATAACTGGAAAGAAGATACCACAAGATTAAGA
>CAMLYN010000142.1 GCA_946491675.1 uncultured Mycoplasmatota bacterium
TCCATACATAATCAAATATCCGATACCTTCTTTAGAAACTAAAAATTCTCCCATAATTACACCGCTATTACCCCCATAGGGAGAAAATAGATAAGGGTTATAAGATTCATAAAAAAGAAAGGAAATAGTAGTAATAATGGGAGCAAAAATGACTTGTCCTTATTGTAATAGTAAGGAGACTATAAGTATTATTTATCTATATAGGTATAATGATAATAATACATTTGTAAAAAAGAATAATGAAGAAGTTAAATATTCAGAGAAAATAAGAAAACCTAAAAGAAAGAATTATGATGGTACTCTTATAACTAATCATAATCATAATAAATATTGTAAAAATTGTAATAAATCATTTAATTCTAGTAAAAACTTATATGCAGTAGATATAAGCAAAATAACATTAGTATTTATATTAAATAAAATTAGATATAAATTTGAATTTATACTTAATGATAATCTAACTTTCATAATTAAAAGAAACTATGAATTTGTAAACCAAGAAATATTGTCAAATAAAGATAAAATAAAAATATTAGATAGTATTACAAAATCTAAAATAAAATTTTGGAATAAAGAATATATCAATCAAAACTTTGATAATTATAAATGGATTTTAAAATTAGAATATTATAATGGTATATCAGAATGTTTTAATGGTCATGATAGTTGTCCAAATAACTGGGATATTTTTATGAATGGATTTATAGATTTAATAAAAAAATATGATAAAGATAATATATTAGAAATAATTTTACATTTATGTAAAATTTAGACATTAATAGTAATTATTTATGGTAAAATATTATTAGAAAGTTGGTGATTTACTTGTATAAAAATAATGATGAACTTTTAGATATATTAGATGAATTATTAGCAAATGAAGAAAATGAATGTGTAGAATTTAAACGTGCTAAAAATGATTTTGATATAGATTTATTGGGTAAATATTTTTCAGCACTTGGAAATGAAGCTAATTTAAAGAATAAGCAATATTCTTGGATTATTTTTGGTGTTGATAATAAAACACATGATTTAATAGATACAAATTTTTTATATGATAATAATTTTAATAAAATTAAAAAACAAATAGCAGATAATACAACAGATAATATAACTTTTATTGAAATATATTCAATATACAAAGACGACAAAAGAGTTATTATGTTTCAAGTGCCTGCAGCATCTGGAGTTCCTATTAATTGGAAAGGTTTTGCCTACGGTAGAGCTGGAGAATCTCTTATGCCACTTGCATCAAATAAAATAGAACAAATAAAAGCGACTGCAAATTATGATTGGTCTAGACAAATAATTTATGAAGCAACAATTGATAATATTGATAAAGAAGCAATCAAATTAGCACGTGAACAATTTAAGAAAAAATATGAAGGAAAAGAAATAGCAAATGAAATTGATAATATATCTGATATAGATTTTTTAAATAAAGTAAAACTTACTTTAAATGGAAAAATTACTATGGCTTGTATGCTGCTTTTAGGGAAAAATGAAGATGATTATTTAATGAATTGGATATAATCCTAAAATGACATGGAAATTATATGATGAAATAAATGTTATTGATTATGAACACTTTGGTATTCCGTTTATTGTAAATGTAGAAAAATTAAAATCTAAGATTAGAAATTTAAGATATAGATATATGGTTAATGAAAATACTTTATTTCCAAATGAAGTAGATCAATACGATAATTATATTTTACGTGAGTTAATTAATAATTGTATTGTTCATCAGGATTATAGACTTCATGGAAATATTAATGTTATGGAATATAAAGATAAATTAATTATTACAAATGAGGGAAATTTTATTCCTGAAACAGTTGAAAATGTTTTAAAAGATGGTTTTTCATCACCATATTATAAAAATCAATTTTTGGCAAATGCAATGGTAAATTTAAATATGATTGATACTGTTGGAAGTGGGATAAGAAGAGTTTATGATATCCAAAAAAGAAAGTTTTTTCCAATGCCTGATTATGACTTAAGCGTTGACAATAGAGTTAAAGTAACTTTATATGGAAAAATAATAGATGAAAAATATAGTAAAATATTATTTGAAAAAACTAATTTAGATATTGAAAAAGTAATGCTTTTAGATAGAGTTCAAAAAGGATATGAAATAACAAAAGAACAAAGTGATTACTTAAGAAAAGATAATTTAATAGAAGGAAGATATCCTAACATTTATATATCATCAGATATAGCTAAAATAACTAATAAAAAAGATGAGTATATAGATAATAAAGGATTAGACAACTCATATTATAAGGATTATATTATAACTTATATAGAAAAATTTGAAAAAGCAAATAGAGATGATATTAATAAATTAATATATCCAAAATTACCTGTAAATATGACAGAAAAAAATAAAAATAATAGAGTTCGTTATTTGTTAACAATGCTGAAAAAAGAAAATAGAATTGAAAATATAGGTTCTGATTCAAAACCTATATGGATTTTAAAAAAATAATTTTCGCAGAGATTTGCAGAACTTTTCGCAGAGATTTGCAGAATATTTATAGAACCAAAGATACTTAGAAATAGGTATCTTTTTTTTTATTAATTTTTAAGAATGGAGGAATGATAATATGAATTTAAATTATGCAATATTTAGAAGTGAACCTATTATGACTACACACGATTTAGCACAAATTGGTTCTCATAATCAAAGAGAAAAACAAGCATATAATTCTAATTCTGATATAAGGATAGAAGATAGTTATAAAAATTTAGAATTAGTACCATTAAATTATAAATATGTTAAAAGATTTAAA
>CAMLYN010000143.1 GCA_946491675.1 uncultured Mycoplasmatota bacterium
AAGAAATAGAAAAGATAATCGAGGTATGTCGAGCAAATAACATCGAAATAACCGGCAGTGTATTTATGAAAACAGCTGAAGAAATAGAAAAGATAATCGAGGTATGTCGAGCAAATAACATCGAACTAAGTGGTAATGTATTTAAGAGAACATCCGAAGAAATAGAAAAAATAATCGAAGTATGTCAAGCAAATAACATCGAAATAACCGGCAGTGTATTTATGAAGACATCAGAAGAAATAAAAAAAATAATTGAAGTATGTCGAACACATAACATCGAAATAACCGGCAGTGTATTTCTGAAAACAGCCGAAGAAATAGAAAAGATAATCGAGGTATGTCGAGCAAATAACATCGAAATAACCGGTAGTGTATTTTTAAAAAAATCGAAAGATTTAATTGAAAGCATTGAATACATAAAAAGCAATTATGGACAAAAATATTTGAAGCCTTTAATAATTAATAAAAATGTTAAATATTTAATGCAAGTTTTTCCATATTTGCGAGAATTAAATGTTTTAGAAGTAGTAATAAATAGTGCATCTATTTTAACGCTTAAATTAGAAGAAATACAAGAAAGAAAAAGTATACTTGATATGAAAGAACTATCTATGGTAGATGAAAGAGGAAAATTTGATTCTATATTTGGATTAAGTAGAAAAAAATATAATGAGTTAAAAAATCATATGTTAGGTAATAAGGCATTTAATAAATAATTTAAATGCTTTTTTAATTATACTTGTAAATCTCATAAGTGAAATTTTTAATATGACTTGTTTCATGGATTACTAGATATTCTAATTGAGATATAATTTATAACGAACTAAATCTTTTATATATTGATAGTTAAGTTGATCTTTGAAAATTATTTAATTAAATAACAAAAAGAGACTGAATATAATCAATCTCGAATATCTTTAGTACCATAGATTAGTAAATTTACATAATTTTTTTACATTACTCAAATTTTGAAAAGTTTTTATATTTTGCGATATAAACCAATTGCTTTTCCTAAAATTATAACATTTTTCATAATAAAAGGTTCCATTGTATCATTTTCTGGTTGTAATCTAATATACCCATCTTCCTTATAAAAAGTTTTTAAAGTAACTTCGTTATCTTCTGTCATTGCTACGACAATTTCACCATTATTAGCTGTATTTTTTCTTTCAACAATGACAATATCACCATCTAAAATACCAGCATTTATCATGCTTTCACCATCGACTAATAATGTAAATACTTCTTTGTTTTTAGGAATTAAGTAAGATGGTAAACTGAAAAATTCATTTGGTCTTTCAATTGCTTCAATTGGATTACCAGCAGTTATTTTTCCTAGTAAAGGAACATCAGTAATTAATTCATTTTTAATTTCGTATTCATTATCTACTAAAAGTTCGATGGTTCTATTTTTGCTTTCTTCTTTTCTAATATATCCTTTTTTTTCTAAATTGTTTAAATGAACCTGAACTGTTGCCGTACTTGATAAATCCATTTCACGGCATAATTCTCTAACCGTTGGAGCATAACCATGTTTAACAATATATTGTTTAATTTTATCTAATAGTTTTTCTTGTTGATTAGTAAGTTTATCCATTATAAAACCTCCTTTAACATCCTATTTACATTCTAACACACAAATATACATTTGTCAAACATATTTTCGATTTTTATTTAAAAAAGTCTTGACACGAAAGTTTGTTCGTGATATGATTAATGCATGAAAGGAATGGTGCTATGGAATATTATACGATTACAGATATTCAAATCATAACGGGGTATACTAAAAAACAAATTCGACTGATTATTAAAAAACTAAATGATGAAATAAATGAAAAATATAAAAATTATAAATTAAAACCGTTATTATTTGGCAATAAAATTGAAAAAAAATATTTTTTAAAAAGAATGGAGATAGAATTATGATAGAAATGTTGAAAAGTAAAACAGTTATTGCTTTTATTATTATTTTTTTGGGGATCGTTTTAATAAGCACTCCAAGTACCAAACTAGAAAATAGTCAAGAATTTAATGAAGAATATATATCTTCTAATTTAAAATAACTTTAGAGATTATTCTAAAGTTATTTTAATTAAGTTTTTTCTTAAGTTCTTTTTTAGCTTTTTTCTTAACTTTTACTAATATTTTGCTTCTAAATTTTTTGTTAATAATACAAATGATTATAATAATAATTATTATAACGCCACCAATAATATAATAGATATATTCATAAGAATCTTGCCATATTCCAAATCGACTAGTTTTAGCCATCAACTCACTAGATTCTAATTGTGAAAGATATTTATAATCACCATAAACATAATCGATTTTCCCTAGACCTTTTTCAATTATTAAATTTTGTAATAACTCACCATCGACAAAAACCCAGACTAAATGACGATCATATTTGTCTAATTTATCGCTATTATCATCATATTCAATTTCAAGTTTATGCGCATTTTTTATTAATTGACATGTATAAAGACTTGCTTTCTCTCCAAATGGTTCAATTTCATTAGTTGATTCTGGAGTATCGATAGCTAAAAATCTCACTTTTATTTCCTCACCATTTAAAATAAACCAAGCTGTATCTCCATCGACACATTTACTAAAACTCACTTCAATTTTCTCACTAGCACTTACATTAGTCAAAAATAATAAACTAATTATTATTCCAAATAACATCTTCACACTAACCACCAATTACATTATACCATACGGCAGACTGCGTCCGCAACCTAACTTGCAAACTTTCTAAAACTAATATAT
>CAMLYN010000144.1 GCA_946491675.1 uncultured Mycoplasmatota bacterium
TGATATTGGTATATTCTTCCCCTACTTCTAAGTCTTCAACTTTACCGGATATTTTACCAGTTTCATCAATTATTATTTGGGCTTGGAAACTTTCTTCCATAAACATTTTAGAATATGTATAGTGGTTTTTAACTTTTTTAAAGCCGTATTTTTCTAATTTATCAAAAGACACATGAGTTTTTTTAAATATTTCTTCTTCGATATTCATATAAACTTCTCCTTAGATATCACTATATTTACTATACTATTTTTACGAAAAAAATCTAGTGGTTTTAATACTAGATTTTTTTGGTCTATAAAAATAGACTATAATAAATATTTATTCATATTAATTTTGTTCCTTTTAGTGTGAAACATTTTTAACTATTTTTAAGCATTTTGTTTCACATTTATATAATTTTATTATAAAAAACGGAGCCAAAAATGGCTCCTTCAGGGGGCAAAATAAAATCAATCACGCAAGTTTATGAATATTATATAAATTCTTATAAAATAAGACTTTTCTTAATATTCACTTTTAACTATATAATGACTATTTTTAATACTTTGGGTACCTAATTGGGTACCTAATTTTTTGTGTGAACTTTTGGGCACCTAAAATTTAAAACTAATTAATTAAATGCTTTTATAACAAATCTATTCTTTTACTAAGGTTATAAAGTTCAATCTTTAATGTATTAATTCTTCATATGCATAATTAAATATTTAAATTTATATCCAAAATTATATATATTACAATTATTTAATTAAAATAAAAACAATTTTTTCTACATATCTTTATTTTCTAGCAGGATATAATATTTTTAATACTTCGTCGATTGTTTTATGGTTATTTAATAAATCATCTTCAATTTTATCAAGCTCTTCTAATGATTGACTAACAAAAATTATATTATCATCTTCGTCATCTATTTTTAATACTTTATGAAGTTGTTGATTTAATTCATTAAATATATGACTAATAAGCATCTTTTGATATTTTCTCTTTCTAATTTCTCTAAACAAAATATATTGATCAGTGCTCTTTTCTAAATTAGTGTTAACCGATACATATTTTTTAGTTAATTTTAATGATGCTTGTCCCATAAGGTTTATAAGATATAAATTATCTCTAGCATAATCTTTTTCTGTAATATTGTTACTTTGCGGATATGTCATTTTTTTTAAATTAGTGAGAATCCTCTTTCTTGTAAAAGTAGTCATAACTTTTTTAGGAAATTTAATTGTAAATTTTCTAGCAATTTTTTCTTCTTTATAAAATTTTAATGAAACTACAATTTTATCATTTTTATTATATAAATATATCACTTGCTTCCCATTTATTAATAAATTATAAGCAATTAGTGAAATTATGTTATCAATATTACTATAATTAAGTTTCTTTTCTAAAATACTATCTTTTTTATTAAATGAAATATATTTTTTATAATCACAATTTAAGGATAGTAAAATATTCTCTACAAAATTTTTAACGAATAAAGTATATTCCCAACTATTTTCCAACTTTGTCACCTACTTTTTTTATTTTTAACCTACAATTGCATTTATCATTTTCATTCAAAAATGGATTAACGTAATATACAACAAATATTTCATAGAATCTATAATTAAAATCAATATAATCATCAAACATTATTCTAGTAAATTTTTTTACTAACTCATCATCACTCGCAACTTCTTTATGATTAAAAAAAATGGTATCACTATTCTTTATTTTTATTAATTCATTTTTTGATAAATATGATGCATATCTTTGATTAATGTTAATTGTCATATCATTCATATCAAAACTGTCTAAATCAATAGAAGCATATAATGCCATTCTCTTTAAAATTTCTTCCTTATTTTTTGAATTAAGTAAAACATCATCAACAGTACTTTTTACAGTTTCTTCCCATCTGTTATCATTAGTAATATGTGAGTGATATATAATACATCCGCTTAAATCCATAAACATGACAATTGGAATCTTATATTTAGAAACTAAATAATTTAAATTATAATTTTTATCTAAATTGTTATATAGAAATGATTCTGACACAAAACAAATAGAAGGATAATATTTATATATTTTTTCAAAATTTTCGTAATCATTATTTAACATTGTTTCAAATATAGATTCAGAGAAACTATAAAAAATTTCTCCCCCAAAATCTATTTTGGAATTTTTATAATCACATTTATCTGAAGTTAAATATACTTTTGCATATTCTATTAAATTTAAATAATGCTTTTTGTGAATATGATTAATTAATTCATCAACATTCAATCGATCAAATTTTAGGTTATATTGATTACCAATTAATACTTGATAGATTGAAGAAAAATCATTTAACGTCATGATTAATTTATTTTCAATTTCTAAAATTCTAGAATATATTAGACAAGCAGCCAAATTAAACTTTTTGTTATTTAATTTATTTGCTAATGAAATCATGTCATCATAGTTTAACTTTAAATTCTTTATTATAGAAGATATTTCTTTTATAAAATAATATATTAAATTTTCAAAAATATATTTATCAGATGATATTATTCTTCCTTCTAAGTTCTTTTCATATTTAATTTGTTCAATTAAATCAACTACATATTTATTCGTAAACAATATATTATTTTTAGATTTTTTTATTAAATTGTTTACTTTAAATTCTTTGTTTTTAAAATATTCATCATATGTTTTATTTATATATTTGTGTGAATTTAATATAATTGTAACTCGATTTAAGCCTAAAAAATCAATTATAGCTAAATAATTATCCTTTTCAG
>CAMLYN010000145.1 GCA_946491675.1 uncultured Mycoplasmatota bacterium
TTTGAAAAAAATATTGAAACAATCGAAACAAATTATTTTTCACTAGATGAATTATCATTATTAGCAGAAGCTAAAACAAATAAAGAACAAATAGAAATGTGCTTTAAATCAGTAAATGATGAAAGTTGGCAAGTTCAATTTGACTAATTTTATAAAATAATCAAATAATGTAATTGAAAGGTAGATGTTTAATGAAAAAAAGATTAATAATTTTATTATGTTTATTTGTTGTAGCTATTAATACTGGATGTATAAGGAATACTGGTTTTTATCGAGATGTTGAAACTGTTAAAATTGGGGAGAAATCAAATGTTCAAATTAATAATGATGTAGTTTCTCTATCTATTAAAGAAGGTACACTAACAAATAATAGTGTGACGGCAATTTTAAAAAATTCTAGCAATAATACTATTATATATGATGATACTTATGAACTAGAAATAAAAAAAGATGGCTCTTGGTATAAAATAGATGTTGAATTGCTTTTTAATGAACCTATTTGGAATTTAGATAGTGGTGCCTCAAAAGAGTTAGAATTTAATTGGGAAAAAAGCTATGGAGATTTAGATATCGGAACATATAGAATTATCAAAGCAATTTCTTTAGAAAAAACTGATGATGTTTATGAAGAATTTTATGTAGGATTTGAATTTACTATTAACTAATTATATTTGAAAGTGAGGTAATAATATGTCCGTAGTCGTCAATATTAAACAAAATCCTAAAAAAACCAAAAAGATTGGTTTAAAATTTTTAAATGGTTGGCTTAGGACCTGTAATTTGTGCTTTGGTGTTCCTAATCAAGCTTATTGTTTAGAAAATTATGAAGGCGAAGAAGATTTAAGAAATCAATTATTTGTCATTTATAATCCTAAAAGTTTAGGACGAGGATTTAGTTTTACAATCGAAGAAAATTATGATGTTGAGTTGGTTTTAAACTTTCCAGCTACTAAAAATGATATTATTTTATTTTATAAATTTATCGATTTATTTTGTTCTAATTTTAAAATTAAAACTTTTATTCATGAAGGAGAAGAATATAGCTTAGATAAAATAGAAAGTTTAATGAATGCGACAATTGCATTTAATAAAAAACTAGTTAAAAATGATTTAGAGTCTGATCTTACTATTTTTGGTTGTATTTATCCGATTGTTTTAGAAAAAGATTTTATCAAAAAAATAAAACAGTTAAATGAAGATGAAGCTTATCAATTATATGAAGAATATCTAAATAAAAAACAAAAAGAAGATTATTATTTTGCTAAACCAATAATATATGAAGATAAAAATAAAAAATACTATGCTAAATATGCTTTGACGGAAAATGTTCCAACCATTTTTCCTATTGAGACATATTTACCATTTGGTTATGATCAAAATCTAGAAAAGAATATCAAAACATGGAATGTATCTTTAATTGAAAATAAAAATGGTAAATTTGATTTGCTTGATGAAATATCTTATGATAATTTTTGTAAATTAGTCGATTTAAGTAAGTATCCAAAGTTTGATGAAAAACATATTATCATTACCTTTAATCAAGAAATTTTAGAAAAAACAGATAAATATTTAATTGATAAAGCTAAAATTGAATTAGAAAATTGGCTATCAGACATAAGAGAACTAGGACGTAAACCGGTAAAAATAGAATATACTAATACATTTGAAGAAAATGGCATAAAATGTTATATTTTTAAATACAAAAAAACTTTATTAAGTAAGTGGTTTTTAGGAATAGTAAGTGATTCTGGAACTTTTAGCGAAATGAAAGAGTACAATAAAAATACTGAGGTAGAAGATGCTAAAAGAATAATAAAATTACTACAAGAAATTTGGAAAAAGACAGTAGATAATTAAGTGAACCAATAGTATGTGTATTTTTTATATCAATATTGTTAAAATTGATATAGAAAAGAGGATGATTATGAATCAAGAAAAAATTGGAAAATTTATTTCTAAGCAAAGAAAAGAAAAACAATTAACTCAAGAACAACTTGCAGAAAAGTTAGGCATTAGTAAAAATGCTGTTAGTAAATGGGAAAGAGGTTTATCGTTAATGGATATCTCATTAATAGAACCGTTATGCAATATTTTAGATGTTACTATTCCTGAACTTCTACATGGAGAGATAATTAGTAAAAAAGAAAAAGATAAAAAAAACGAAGAAACAATAAATATTGTTATTACTATTTCTAAAGAAAAAATAAATAATTATAAAAGAAAAGTTATGTTATCTGCTTGTTTTTTGATTAGCTTGTTACCAATGCTGATGAATCAATTTGGTGGTTTTAGAGATGTTCAAGAAATAAGTGGAATTATCAACTTAACTAATCCGATTGGTTTAATTTCTGCTTTTATTTTTTTCTTTGGTGTGTGGTATAACTTTAAAAATAAGTATTTTAATATAATAGTAGGTGCTATAGGTGTTATTGGTATAATTTTATCTGAGGTAGTAAATTTTTTTACATGGGGATATCCTAATATATCTTGCTTAGATAAAATAAGTAAATGTTTTAATAATGTTTTATTTCCAGAATTTTATATTGGATTATTATTTTCTATAGTAATGTTGATAGTATATTTTTATATTGTAAAGAAAAAATAGTTTTCCAATATAATGAAAAAAATTAATAAGATATATTTTTAATATGATAAAGTTATATGGGTGATTATATGAAAAATGTAGAAAAAATAATAATTAATACTGACGAAAAAGAAATGGAAAAGGTTAATTGGACTAATGCTTGGAGTAAAAAATATCCT
>CAMLYN010000146.1 GCA_946491675.1 uncultured Mycoplasmatota bacterium
CTTTAGCAGCGGCTTTAGAGGAAGGCAAGGTCGATTTAGACAAGGATACTTACAATGATTCTGGTAGTATCAAAGTTGAAAATGCGACTCTACACTGCTGGAAACACGGTGGTCATGGACATGAAACTTTCCTGCAAGTAGTTGAAAATTCATGTAATCTTGGTGTCAATACAGCAACACATATAAATTTCAAGAAAGCCCTTTAAATAATCAAAAAACTTCTACCCAAATTGATGTTTGTTCTTCATTTCATTTAATTTATGATAATGTAATTTATCAAAATAATGAAGAAATAAAAATCAATAATGAAAGTAATATAACACTACCGACTTTAAAAGATGCCAGCAAAAAAATTAATAATAAATTGTTTAATATTGATACCAATACCTATGAAAATATAATTTATAACAAAAAAGAAATATCAATTAATTTATTTAATGAGTTGGATTCGCAAATATTATCTATTAGTGATAATATAATTAGAAATTATTTAGTTAAAAATGTAGTTTATAAGTTTAATAGAAAAATAATGGAAATACAAATTAATCAAAGTAATCTTTTAGTTTCATTTCATAAAGTTGCTAAACAATTTGATACAGATAATAAATTGTTTGATCGTAAAGGATATGAAAATGGAAGCATCTGTTATTCTATGATTGTAGAAGATAATATTACTTGCAATTATGTAGTTAAAATAATGAGGCAAACTTTTGATTTTTTAGTAGATCCACCCAAAAATTTAAATGATATACTGTTTGATAATTTAAAAAATAAAATTACTTCAATATCTAAATCAATAACTTGCCATTACACTAATAAAGGATTAGTATTTAAGGATAATAGAAACTTTGTAATGATAAGTAAAACTGGGTATGGAGTTTATTTAAAATTATTAAGTGTAAATGATGATAACCATATTTTAAATGTTATAACTCGAAAAACATACGAACCATTATGTCTTTCTTACAAAGTTAAAGAATTATCTGATATTGATATAATACTACCATTTATACAAGAAAGTTATAAGTTAAACAAAATTAATCCTATTGATTTAAAAAATGAATATTATAAAATTTATATTTAATAATGATTTGACAAGCCTTTTTAGAGAGGTACTATTCAAGCAATGGAGGATTATTATGAGTTTAATTGATTATGATTATCGAGTTAAGGAAAGGAAAACTATTCTTTACTATAATACTTTATTGTTATCTGAATTAGTATATTTAAATTATGAGTTTTCTAATAATAAGTATAATGGAATAACTGGAAATGATGTATTCAACTTATTAAATAGAAAAATTCAATTAACTAAACAAGAAAAAGAAAACATTATCAATAATGCTACATTTTTGATTAAATTTAAATATAATAAAAACATAATTGATTATGAAAAACTAGAATTTGAAGAAGATTAAATCTTCTTTTTTGTTGGCACAAAAAAACAACTCTGTACTAGCAGTTGTTTATTGGTTTTCTAAAATATTTTAAATATTTCTTCCTAACATTAAAAGCCTTGATCATATCCTTATAATTGTTCTTATAACTTTTTAAAAATATCTGTCTATGTTCTTCTTCATTATGTCTTTTAGAATTTTTAACCCTAGGTGTATTTAGCCAAGTTTCTAATTCATCTGTAATATTATAAAATAAATAATAAACCTTACCAGCACCCATTTGGCAAAAAACTAAATCGGATAATAAATCGGTAATGGCTTTTAATTCTTCAAAAGTGTAAGAATTAATTTCTTTTATAGTAATATTATTATCGTTTAGAAAGTCGATAACCATATCGATAGATTTTCCATTATATATAAAATTAGAAATAAATATTTTATATATATATTCGTTTATTATTTTTTTATCTTCTTCATTACTTAACTTATTCGGAAGTATTAGATATTCATTTACTAAATCTTTGTTACATCTAACTATTGTTTCTAAAGCAGAAATAATTCCTTTGGTATTATAAAGATACAATTTTAAAGTTTGTATTAAATAATCTAATAAATTCAAAAAATGTTCAGCACTTATTTGATTATTAATTACTTTAATATCAAAATAAAAGGAATCTTCATTAATATTATTAATAGCATCATCAAGATCACAAAACTTTAATATTTTGTAAGTTTCTGGGCAAAAATCTCTAGAACTTAATAATTTATACATCAATAATGCTCTTTTTGTTTCTAATTTCATCGATTTCCTTTCTTTTTATAAAATGCACAGTCTTTACAAGTTTTAGTTTTTAAGGCATCGCATTTTACTTTAGATCGCCATGCGAAGCAGTCTGTCTTATCATTACTATCAACACTTACTACTTTTTTGTTATTTTCTTTCATTACATTTTTCCCTTCTTTCTACTTTCAGAAATTGCAAATAATACATAATTTAATTTGCAATGTTCAAAATCTACTTCTGTTTCAAAATAAGATTTCTTGTATGGTTCTAAATGCCAATAATACTGCTTATCTTTTTTAATGATACTAATAACAAACTTTTTTCTTTTATATTTTACTATTAGAGTAGAATCTTCTAAATTCCAAGTTATTTTATGTCCCATTTTATAATACTTATCTATTATTTTAGAATCACTAATAAAAGATTCAAGTTGCTGTATCATCAATTTAGGTATATCTCTCATATTTGATCTACTTTAAAACAACCTATTAAAGTATTTACTCATCACTCCTTTCTTAAATTTGTTTATGGGGTGATTAGTTAAATTTAACTATACAGTCTAGGTTGTGGTTATATTCT
>CAMLYN010000147.1 GCA_946491675.1 uncultured Mycoplasmatota bacterium
TCGACATATTCATTATACTACATATCTTTGTGTTTGAAAATACTTTTACCCCTTATAATCTAGTACATAGCGTTAATTTTTATAATTCTATTTTCAAAATCTATATCATCCCAAGTTAATGCACACACTTCTCCTGTTCTCATACCTGTAAAACACGCTACTAAAAATGCACATATAAAAGTTTTGTTTTCTTGGAATCTAGTTAAAATTTTTTCTATCTCTTCATTGGTGTAAATATGATTTATTCTGTTTTTTTTAAACCATATGATAGAACTCTAGGAATTGATAGTTCAACAGCTGGATTATGCTTTAAAAATCCAAAGTAATTTGTTGCATCTCTAAAAGAACTTTTTATTACTTTTTGATAAATTCTTAATGAATCATTTGTTTTTACTTTTTGAGATAATTTTAATAAAGCTTGATTTAGTAAACATGGGGTTATTGAATATAACATATATTTTCCTAATTCTGCCTTTATTGTTTTAAAAGTTTCTTTATATCTTTTCGCTGTGGAATACTTAAAATTAATTTCAAAATATTCACTCATCCAATAATCTAAATAATCAGCATATGTCATATTTGTCTTTTTATTAACTCCCCCATTAATATATTCCTCATAGGCTTTCATTCCGGCAATATATGCTTCATTTTTTGTTCTAAACCCTGATTTATTGATAAACTTTCTTTTCCCATTTATTTTTGCAATTTCAAATTTGTACTGATAAACTTTTTCTCTTTTTGTTACATTAACTCTCATATCATTCATTCCTTTCCTTTTTCTATTTTTCATTTATTTACAAAATCATTATAATTAACAACATCCAAATTATAAAAAAATGCTAACACATTTCTATGTTAACATTTTATATTAAGATACTGGTGTAAGCTCTTTTTGAAGTAATTTGATGATTATTTCTATGGCATCCATAACATCTTCATATCTTATGTCTTTTACATAAATCTTTTTAAGTTTATATCTACTAAAATTTGTTTTTAATCTTTCACTATTTTTTATTAAATCAAAATTAGAAACAATCACATTTATATCAAATTTAGATGCCCGTCTTTCAAAAGTGTTTTTTATTGCTTGTACTAAATCATCTTTATTAATATCATTATAAAATCTAGTTAATAAAATATACAAATCATAGAAATCTTTTGCTCTTGTGTTCATAATATTATCAGTAATAAATGTTTCAAATTTTTCAGCTATAATAGTTTCTTTATTAAAAGCCATAATATTAATATAAGAATCATCAAACATGCATTTATATTTAAATTTTAATTCTTTAGGTGTAATAGGGTCTCCTACGGTGACATCGATTGATAGTGGTACTCTTAAATGCTCTTTATATCCAATTAATTTAACTTTTAATCCACCATATTTATCTATTAATCTAATATCTTTAATACTAACAATTTCAAAAGTTATTCCATCTTTACCATCAATACTTATTATTTCTTTTATTATTTTTTCTAATGTTTTAGCGTCTAATGGTATTCCTTTTAACATTGTATCCATATCTTGAGTAGTCCTACGTTCATCACCAAATATTGCAGATAATAATAGACCACCTTTTAATATGAAATTATATTTGTATTTACTGATTCCAATCCGATATAATAATCTTTCAAAAAAATACATCTGCATTATATCTTGTGGCTCTAAATGGTTTTCATGGGCTTTTGTTTTAATCTTTATTTTTAAATCTTCAGCATTAATAACATCTGGCACTACATTAACACCTCCAAATATCTATTAACTTCATCTTCGACATTAAGTCTTTTAGAATATTCTACTAATTTTGGTAAATCTCTATTTTGCTTATCCCTCAAATATTCGGTAATGGCATATTTAACAGTTTCTAAGTCCTCTTTATCTTTGTTTTTTAATAAATCACAAATACATCTTTCAGCATTATAACACGTAATAATTTGTCCTTGAGGGCTTTTAATTTCTATTTTTCCTAATCTAAAAATTTCTTTTTTTACAAAGTGTAATTTTACATTTTCCATATGTTTTAATTTTCCATTATATCCTCGGCAGACCGTAATATGATAAATACTTGGAACTGTTTCACATAAACCTAAAAAATATAGTGCCGTATCGTATGAAAAAACAGCATTTATTCCATATATTAAATTAAAATATTCATCTCCCCAAGTATTTGGTAAAACATATAATCCTTTTTTTACTCTTTCGAGTTTTCCAGATTTAACTAGTCTGGTTAAAAACATTCTGTTAATACCATATTTGGAAATTTCTTTTGAAGTAATTAAACCATTATTCATTTTAATTAAATTTAATATTTGTTCTTCTTTACTCATAATTTTATGTTCCTTTCAACATACATTATATCACATTTGTTAGTTGGATGTAACATAAGAACAATATATTTTAAATATAAAAAGAATGTTTACATAATTTTGTGCAAACATTCTCTTATTTTTAAGACATTTTGCAGTATTTCAACTATTTTTGCAAACAATTTCAAAATTTTTTTATTTTCTATTTTTTCTAAAATACCTGTATTGCCTTATTTTATAAGGTATTATGCATCACGGCCATGACAATATTTGTATTTTTTTCCGCTCCCGCACTGGCACTTTTCATTCCGACCTATCTTTTTAACTCTTTTTGGAGTTTGTTTTTTTACTTTAGATTTAT
>CAMLYN010000148.1 GCA_946491675.1 uncultured Mycoplasmatota bacterium
TCCAAAATATACTTGTACAGAAGAAACTCAAATCATCAATGATGATTGTGGTGGATGCGGTATGTTTAGATAAAAAGTAGTTTTTACTACTTTTTTAAATTGATTCTTTATATGGTATAATTATTTAATGGTGATGGCATGTCGAGTTATAAAAAATTAAGAAAATTAGAAGAAGCAATAGAATTATTGAATGATTGGAAAAAAACATACAATAATATTTTTTCACAAAACAGATTAATTGATTATTATGAATTAGATTCGGTGTTAAGTTTTCCTGATAAATTTAATATTGGTATATCATTTAACTTTAATTTATTAAAAAAATATTGTAGTTATAAAAAAGATTATTTTATTCAAAATGAACAACTTAATAATTTAAATAAAGAAATCGAAGAACATAATAAAAAGATTATCGAAGAAAAAATAAATGACTTTAAAGTTTTATGTGGGAGAATTAATAATTGTGAAATGGATAAACAGCAAATTGAAGCTATTGTTAGAGAAAATAAAAATCAATTAGTAATTGCCGGCGCTGGTAGTGGCAAAACTACTACAATAATTGGGAAAGTTAAATATTTAATAAAAACAAAATATTGTGATACTAATGAAATATTATTATTGTCTTTTACACGAGCTTCAGCAAATGAAATGAAAGAAAAAGTTGAAAGAGAGATAAATACATCAATTGATACTTTTACTTTTCATAAATTAGGTTTAGAAATTATAAAAAATAATATTAATGTTGTTCCTAATATATATAAAGATTTAGAAATTTTTATTGAAAAAAATTTGTTGGAACTAATAAATGATGACACATATTTAAATAAATTAATATATTTTTTAACTATTGGAAAATATGAAGTAAAAGATGAATTTGAATTTTCAACGTTAGAAGAGTATGAAAAATTTTTAAGAATCAATCCACCAACTACACTAAACGGAGAAATAGTAAAAAGTTATGGAGAATTAGAAATAGCCAATTTTTTGTATAAAAATAATATACGTTACGAATATGAAAAAGCATATAAATTAAATACAGCTAATGAAAAATATCATCAATATTTACCAGACTTTTATTTACCTGATTATGATATATATATTGAATACTTTGGTATAGATAAAAATGGAAATGTTGCTCCATATTTCGAAGGTAAGAATGGTAAAAACGCAAAAGAAACTTATAATGATTCGCTATTATGGAAAAGGCATATACATAAAAATAATAAAACTATTATGATTGAAACATATTATTACGAGAAAAAAGATAATACATTGATTGAAAAATTAAAACATGAATTAATAAAGCATAATGTAAAAATGGAAGAAAAGACTGATAAACAGCTATGGCAAGAAATTACTAATGGTCAAAATTATATAATAAGTGAGTTATCTAAAACATTTGAAACAATTATAAATTTAATAAAAAGCAATAATTATACTATAAGCAAAATAAAGGAAATAATAGATTATAGTTATAATAAAGAAAATAATCTAATAGTTATTGATTTAGTTGAGCCAATTTTTAATAGATATAATGATTATTTAAGAGACAATAATCAAATAGATTTTAATGATATGATTAATTTAGCGACTAAATATATTTTAGATGGCAAGTATAAGCATAATTATAAATATGTGATTGTAGACGAATATCAGGACATATCTAAATCTAGATATAATTTATTATTAGCAATGAGAAAATCAAATGATTATAAATTATTTTGTGTTGGTGATGATTGGCAAAGCATATATAGATTTTCAGGAAGTGATATTGGCTTAATTACAAATTTTGAGAAATACTGGGGAAAAACACATATGAGTAAAATAGAGAATACATATAGATTTTCTGATGAGCTTGCTGATATAAGTGGAAATTTTATAATGATCAATCCAAATCAGATAAAGAAAAATATTTCTGGAAAAAAAGGTAATAGATTTCCTTTAGCTATTATAAATGGGTATACAGAAAAGAATTGTATTGATTTTTTGATAGAAAGATTATTAATGCTAGAATCAAATAGTTTTGTATATTTTATAGGAAGATATCAGTTTGATGCTAATATATTAAATTGCAGTTCTGAATTTACATTAAAATACGACAATAAAAGCCAGATGATAAATGTGTTTTTAAAAAGTCGACCGGATTTAAAAATTAAATTTTTAACTGCACATAAATCTAAAGGCTTACAAGCTGATTATGTTGTGATTTTAAACAACAAATCAAAAGGAATGGGATTTCCAAGTAAAATAAGTGATTTGCCAATTATTGATCTATTGTTAGAAAAATCAGATGATTTCCCATATTCTGAAGAAAGACGGCTTTTTTATGTTGCAATGACTCGTTCTAAAAAAAAGACGTTTTTATTGACTATTAACAATAATAAGTCGATTTTTATAAGTGAGCTTGAGAAAGAATATGATAATGAATTTAAATATGAACGGTTTGAATGCCCTAAATGTGGAGGAAGACTAATAAGAAAAAAAGGAAAATTTGGTTATTTCTTTGGATGTAGTAATTATCCAACTTGTAAATATACAAAAAATTAAAAATACTATTGCTTTATAAACACTCATACAATTAATCGCGTTCATTATGTTCATAGTTATAATCCAAAATATACTTGTACAGAAGAAACTCAAATCATCAATGATGATTGTGGTGGC
>CAMLYN010000149.1 GCA_946491675.1 uncultured Mycoplasmatota bacterium
TCATAACTATGACATAATCAAAAGTTATTTATACTATGACATTATCATAAATTAAGCTCAAATGAAAAAGTAAATGCAACTTTGAAAGTTTAAATGCAACCGTATAGGTGAAAATTTGCCAAAATCTATAACCAACAAAGGTTAACTTTGTTGGCAACTTTATTTTAAACTATTATAAAAATCAAGGGTCAAGATAAACTCACTATCGTTCGCCCTTGATTTTTATATATAAATTAGACACTAATCATTTTTTGTGATAATATATGTTCATAAACATTGTTAGTAAATTTAGGCACGCAAAAGGAGGCTGCTTTTGTAAAATTTTTTTTGAATTTCAAAATGCAACCCTGTAATTATTTGTGTGAAGTTTTTACTGATGGTGCTTATCTTAGCTATTCGTTAATTTATCTTTTTAACAAACTTTCAGATAAATTAACATCATTAGGATTAATTTCTTTAATCCCAAGCTTATCTAAGGTATCTTTACCATAGATAGAACTGAAGACAAAATATGGTGACTTGTCATTCAGTTTTTTTCTTTTATATGAATTAACATGTGACATTACCAAATTGATATCTTCTTGTGTTAGATTATCAAAAGAAGTGCCTTTTGGTAATCTTCTTCTTATTAGTTCATGGTTAACTTCACATGAACCTTTTTCATTTGGACTTGATGGATGACAATAAAATATTCTGGTCCTTTGTTCTCCTGTTTCCATGTTAAATTCAATTTCTGTAGGATTAGAAAATTCACTACCATTATCAGTTAATATAATGACAAACATTTCCTTAAATTTGTCTATGCCTAGTATTTTTTCTAAATTATTAAATACATCTATAACTGATTGTGTATCATTATGTTCTCTTAAGAAAGCAAGCATTAAAGAACAATTAACAAAATGTATGGTAAGTAAAACTTTGCCACCTTTTCTACCTTCTACGCTATCCATTTGAACAACAGGTGTATCTGGATGTTCTTCCATATATTTAAGGTAATCTTCGTATGTTCTACCTTCTAAACAATGTTTATCCACTTTATATATTTTAACTCTCTTTCTTCTTTGTCTATATCTTACTTTCCTTGGTAAATCAATATTTTTTACCTCTAATATATTTTGATCAACAAGTTTATAAATTGTTTTTTCACTACACATAATTTTATTTTTATTATTGATTACTGCTTGATGAATAGACTGACCTTGATCTTTAATTAAAGGAACAAGAAGTTTGTTTAAATATTCTATTTCTTCTTTGTCTATCAATATTCCTTCACGTGTTTCTGAAAGTGTATCAGAGTATTCTTTCTCAGAATAAATTGCATCATAAATATGTTTAGTTAAAGTACAACGTGATTTTTTTGAACAGCCATTACAGACATAAGGTGGTTTATTAAGTAAAAGACATTTTTCTTCTTTAAATTCACTACAGTTATTCAAAGTACAAGCCCGACCTCTGTTAGGACAAGTAGCTCTGTAAATACAATTATTAAATCTTCTACCAATGCCACCTGAATTTTTAACGATATAATGATTTCTAACTTCTCTGGATATGGTAGTACAATTTTTACCTATTAATTTTCCAATTTCTTTAAATGATTTGTTTTGGTTTAAATATTTTTCAATATCTAATCTTTCATCCAATGATAAATGCTTGGACATAATTCATACTCCTCTCATTCAAGCACCATCAGTGAATGTTATTATATACTTTTCCTATGTAAATGCAACATCATAAAATTTTCCGTTTAAATGCAACTTTAATTATTTTTAGGGTTGCATTAAGTTTTACATTTCATATTTTAAAAAATCATCATAAAAATAAACGATATTATCTTTAATATTTAGCATTAATTTGATATAATCAGTATGAGTCATGGAATCAGAACCTTTCTATATTTTTCCAATAAATATTTTATCATGAGTTTCTGGTTAGTGACTCTTTTTTTATAAAAATAGTGTCAGTGAGTTTTCTCACCAACACTATTTATTATAGAACCAATATTAGAAACTTAGGTTTCTTTTTTTAATATGGTGTAACAAATAATGAAACAATAAAGAATGCGATTATGGCTATTAACATTATCCAGACTATTATTTTTTGTACTTTACTATTCATACTTTCACCTCATTTTTAATTTTACTACATTTTTGATTTTTTTGGAATATTTTTAATCGATATCAATATAATTTGATAGAGGGATAAGATATGAAGAAAATACTTAATAATTTACGTACTAGGTTACACGTCAATAAAAATTTATTTGTTTTTTTAGTTGTTATGGTTATTGTCGGAGTTACAGCTGGGGCTTTTTTCTCATCGGTTTTAGGGACTGAGGATAAGCAACTTGTAACGGATTATTTAAACGATTTTTTTAACAATTCGCTTAACGATAATTTGGAGTATAATGTTTCAATTGTGAATACGCTTATATTTACTTTAGGTTTCTCACTTGTTTTATGGATTCTTGGAATATCGGTTATTGGTTTTGTTTTTATTATTGTTTTACTTTTTATAAAATCGTTTATTGTTGGTTTTTCGATTGGAAGTTTAATTATTAATTTTAAAGCAAAAGGGATATTACTTTCACTTGGTT
>CAMLYN010000150.1 GCA_946491675.1 uncultured Mycoplasmatota bacterium
CATATGTTTAATAAAAAAGAAAATTAAGTTACTATTCACTAAAATTACAATTTGTCGATTAGATTGTCTTAATTGATAATCTAATTTTTTTGTAACCTTTTTATAATTATAAGCGTCTATATAATGAATCGATTCAATAGGGAGGTATCAATTTGAACAGTAATATAAATTTCAATATAGAGATTATTATAGATGAATACTCTAATTATGTATTTAAAATAGTTGATAATATCATTGGTACTTCTTTACCTTATCAAGACAAAGAAGAAGTAGTTTCTGATGTTTTTTATCTTTTATGGAAAAATCAAGATAATATTAATAATAATTTAAAAGGATATTTAGGAGTAATTGCTAAAAATTGTTCTTATAGTAAGTTAAGAAAATCTAATGAAAATTTGGAGTATCAAGATAATCTGTTAAATAACAATGTTTCTATTAAAGGTTTTGATTCTGATTATATGTTTACTATAAAACAAAAACTGTCAAAATTAAGTTTAGAAGAACAACAGATTTTTAAATTATATTATGTTGAAGGTTATAAAATAAAAGAAATATCTAATAAATTGGGGATAAAAACAAGTCTTGTCAAAGTTAAATTATATAGGTTAAGAAAAAAGCTAAGGGAGGAATTTGTATGAAGGAAATTGATACAGAACGAATAAAAAATATGACTAGTCAGATGATTGGTTATGAAAATTTTAAAAAGGAGAAAGTGATGAAAAGAATGAAAATGAGAAAAGTTGCTTATGTTTTTTTAGGAGCTGTTACATTATGTATGGGTACTTTAACAGTAGATGCTATGACAAATAATGCTATTAGTAATACTGTAAAAGATATATTTTCTATTAATTTTAATGTAGATGGAGAAGAAAAAAATGCTAGTTGTATAAAACAAGATGACGGAACATTTACTTGTACTGTCGATGGCGAAAATGGATCTTTTGATATTATGACTAGCGAAAATGATGATTAATCAGTTCTTAAAATGTTCTATAAAGTGAATCTAATGCCATTTTAGATTTGCTTTTTTCATGATATAATTATCTTAGCAAAAAGTGTTAATTTGCAAAGAGGTGAGCAAATGAATAAAATTCTAGTAGTAGATGACGAAAAGGAAATAGCAAATTTAGTTGAAGTATATTTAAAAAATGAAAATTATATAGTTTATAAATATTATTCAGCTAAAGACGTTCTTGATGATATTGATAATTTAGATGTGGATTTAGCAATTTTAGATGTTATGATGCCTGAAATTGATGGCTTTACTTTATGTAATAAAATCAGGGAAAAATATACTTTTCCAATTATTTTTGCAACTGCAAAAGTCGAAGAAATTGATAAAATAAATGGTTTGATGATAGGAGCAGATGATTATGTGACAAAACCTTTTCAACCTTTAGAATTGATTGCAAGAGTAAAAGCACAGTTACGAAGAAGTCAAAAGTATAATAATTCAAATCAAGAAGAAAATATAATTGATTTTAGAGGGATACTTATTAATAAAGATACACACGAATTTTATTTCAATGAAAAAAAGATTGATTTAACAAAGATAGAATTTGAAATATTATGGCTATTATGTGAAAACAGAGGAAAAGTGATTAAAACAGATGAACTATTTTCTAAAGTATGGGGAAGTAAATATTTTGAGAAAGATAACAATACTGTAATGGTACATATAAGACATTTAAGAGAAAAAATGAGTGATATTGGTAAAAAGCCAAAATATATAAAAACTGTTTATGGAGTGGGGTATAAAATTGAAAAATAAATTATTGAAGAAAACCTTTTTAAATTTTGTATTAAAAATATTGATATGGTCTATATGTATGCCATTAGTAATTTTTCTCTTGGTGGCATTAATTGACAGATTAAAGTTTCAATGGTTATATGATCTTTCTCCAGAAATCTACAATAATTTTAGAGAATTCTTTTATAGCATAACAACTGTTAGAACTTTAATAGTTCCTATAGTAATTATTTGGGTGATTGGAACATTAGTATTATTATATAGATTATTAAAGAAGATTTTTGGATATATTGATGATATAGGAAAGGCATCTGAAAATTTAGTGAATAAAGATGTTGAATATATTGAGTTACCAAGTGAATTAGAAGAAATCTCAAAGAGAATGAATCATTTAAAAAGAGAATCACAAAAAAATGAAAAGTTGGCTAAAGAAAATGAAGAAAAGAAAGATGAGTTAATTGTTTATTTGGCTCATGATATTAAAACTCCTTTAACATCAATGATTGGATATTTATCGCTTTTAGATGAAATAGATGACATGCCAAAAAAACAAAGAAAGAATTATATTTCTATTGCATTGGATAAATCTTATAGATTAGAAGATTTAATCAATGAGTTATTTGATGTAGCTAGATTTAATTCTGAAAAAATTATTTTAGAAAAAGAAAAATTAAATCTAAATTTGATGTTGGAACAAATCATTGATGATTTTTATCCTACTTTACGAGAACTAAATAAAAGTATTAAATTGAATTATGAAGAAAAAATTAATATAAATGGTGATCCAGATAAATTAAGTAGAGTATTTAATAATCTTATAAAAAAT
>CAMLYN010000151.1 GCA_946491675.1 uncultured Mycoplasmatota bacterium
TAGACCTTTTAAATTATTTTCTTGCATAATTTCACCTTCTTTCGTAAAAAAATAAAAAGAGATGGCATATAGCCATCTAAAATATTCTTATTATAATATTTGAGCATACTTTCCATGCGTTTTGTTAAATTCATTTTTTATATCAACATTTTTCATAAAGTTGTCTTGAAAATAATCAATATATGTTTGTACAAAAAAATTTTGATATTCATCATCAGTAGTTTTATCGTTGAAATTAGTATGATATGTAGAGTTAAAGTCATTTAAATTATCTCTTATAATATCGGTTAAAACATTCAAATTGCAGTTTAAAGCATTTGTCATATTCTGAGGAATATTATTTAATTCATTTTGCAAATCTAAAATTTCAGAAAAATTGTTATCTGACATATAGAATTACCTCCTTTTAGCATTATTTTTTGTCTCTTGGTGGAAATGGATCATTTCCATAAGAATTTTTATTTTGTATTCGACCATTTAAGCCATGAATTATGTGTTCACAATGATTTGATTGTGCTAGAAGTTTGCCAGCGTTTTGAGCTTCTTGTTTAGTATTATAAGTCCCTATTGGCATACTGATATTTTCGTATTTGTTTTGCCAACCATTAGAATTATGAACAGTATGTATATTTGGCATTATCTACACCTCCTTATAAAAAAATTTATATAAAGTCTTGTAATGCCAAATTAAAAATGTTATAATTCTAATATCGTATTTAATTAAGCATTCAAGTTTATATCATTAAGATTGATGAGAGCTAGTTCCAGCTAGCTTTTTATTTTTATTTTAATATTTTAAGATTATCAGCATATTCAAAAGAAATTTTTTCAAATCTTTCAGTATTTTTCCATCCAAGTTCTTTATGTGACAAATTAGAGATTGCTTTTACAGATTTATTACTTAGTAAACTAATAACATAATCTATAATCTTAATTTCTTTATCATTAAAAGAAGATAAGTCATAATTGCCATTGCTAGTAATAACGGATTGAATGCTACCATCATTGTTTTCTTTATCTTCTCTTTTATATTTTTCGTCTAGTTTTGATATTTCTTCATATTTACGATTTATAATTACAGGTCCATATTGTTCGTGAACATAAGTAAGACCAGTAATAGAAACAGCCCTTTGATTGTATGAAATCATATCTATAAACCATAAATATTTATTCAAACTAGTTAAATATAAGTGGGTTTTATTTGCTATATATGAAATTAAATTTTGTAATTTCTCTAAATCTAAAACTTTAAAACCATTAAAGATATTAGGTGATGTCTTTAATTCACTTTCAATATATAATTTTAGTTCATAATTATCATCATAAAAGGATTGTTTATTAATGATATTTTCTATTTTAGTAAATGTTTTTCGGCTGATTCTATTAGTATAATAAGCCTCTTTTACTTTATTAAAAAATTCATTTTTGTCTTTTGAGATTAATTTTAGATAATCACTTTGAGATTTAGATGGTAAAGAACCATTTTCATATCTATTAATAGTCATTTTACCAAAATCTAAAATAGCAGTTAATTCTCTTTGAGAAATATCATAGCAGTCCCTTAAATCTTTTATTTCAGATGGAGTAATGATATTTTTGACTTCTCTATATTTGCTATAAATTCTTTTTAGATTTTCATCTTCAATATTATTAATTATTAATTCATTTTTGCACTTTTTACAAATTGGTACATTTTCTTCTACATTAACGTCAACACCTTTGTATTCCTTGAAAATTCTTTTGTCAATATAATATTCTTGCTCACTATTACAATAAGGACAATAATGTTTCATGATATTTGCACCTCCTAAATAAAATTACCATACTCATGAATAGATATACATATTACTACAGTATTATTAGCTAATCTGATTTTTATATACAATTTGATGTTTTGAAAGGTAGGAGTGAAAACCCATATTTCACCTTCAAAACCTGCATCATCTTCTTCAGGTCCTTTATAATAATCATCTACTTCTAGATTTAATATAATATCCTTTATGTCATTAGTTAATAAACCATATTCAAGCATAAAATTTCTATTCTTATCTCTATTTACAAGTATAAATTTATCTCCATTTTTATCTTTTGTTACAAGTTCTTTAATAATTGTAAGTTTTTGCCTAACTATTTGTTGTGTTATACTTTCCATGATGCTCCTCCTTTGTTAACAAAAGTGCCTCTTTTTGATGGCACTTTTATTATAAAACTTTTTTTGAAAAAAGTCAATAGAAAATAAAAATTTTAATAATTTAGTGATGTTTTACATCATGAGATAGACTACTGCTATTTATTAAATATTTTTTAGGTCTAACAAATGTCTAACAAAATCTTAAAAAAATCCAAAAGTTAATAAACATTATTAAATCAAAAAATATTAAAAATAATTTTAAAATTTGCCTAAAAATAGGTGGTTTATCAAATGTTAAACATAACCAAAAAGTAATAACAAACACCAAACTTCAAAGACTTTGACTCTGGCATGCGCTAGTTCGAATCTAGCCAGCCCAGCCAAT